>NZ_DAIOEU010000008.1:0-121360 GCF_036746095.1 Dyella sp. | reverse complement strand
CATTCCCGCTTTCGCGCACTGCTGTCCGGAGAAATTTTTCGCCGTTCTTGCGGGAAAGCTAAAACGACGTCATTCCAGCGAAAGCTGGAATCCAGCGACTTGAAAATCTGCAAAGGCACTGGATTCCAGCTTTCGCTGGAATGACGAGTTGATGGCACTGAATTTCCATGGAAATTTTTTGATGCCGGGTGCTATGCCCGCGCATTTCTGAAGAACTTCATTTTCCCCGGACAGCAATGCGCTTTCGCGGGAATGACGGCCGTATGGGATATGGCGATTTTTGAGTCTCGCCTTCGATAGGAGAACACACGTGGGATAACTCAGGCTGCGACCCGCCTTTTATTCAGGCGAGAGCGAATCGGCAATTTTATACATGGGAACAAACGTTTCGGGCAGCAACCGGGGTTGTCCGCTGATCGGAGTGGTTTTAGCGAAGACGCCCACCACCTCCACGGGCGCGCTATAGATGGCGACGATAGGGCCGCCACTATTACCTGGTTGCGGCGAGCAATTGAGCAGCACCAAGTTGTTGTATTGCCCTCCGCGGTCCGTGTGGCTGTCGCATTGACGTTGTTCCGCAAAGTGATAGGGGCCGTCACCTGAGATCGCTTTCGACGGATAGCCTACGTCTCTGACCAGCGGAAACAGCTCCCCTGAGTTCACAAGCGGTTGCAGCGCGCCGCCCACTGTCTTCTCAAGCGTTTCGCCTGAAGACTGCGAATACACGCGAGCCACGGCAATGTCTGCTTGAGGGTTGCCGGGGGCGTCCATGCCAGGCATAAAAGCGATGCGAATCGGCCATTTTCCCAGTGGCGCGTCGTACGTTCCATCAAAGGCAGGCACAAACATCAACATGTCATGCCATTTGATGCCATAGAGGCAGTGCGCGGCAGTAAGGATGAGATTTTGACTGCTGGAATGAATCACTGAGGCCGAGCAGTGACGCAGCTCCTCGCCAACCAATGGATCATGGCTGCGCCAAAACAGGATGCCGGTGAACCGGGATAGCGGTCGATCCATGTAAGGGGCATGGACGAGCGTGTAGCCAGCCTGGTCGGCGTCTGGATCCAGAACGGGCTCGATCGGATATTGCGGGGGAAGAAAATCTTCCGCGGGCCAAGCCGCCTTCATCTTTTCCGAAGTCCAGAAATCGATGACTTTATCGCGGCAAACCATTTCCTTCTCGCGACATGGCGGGCTGGGAACGACTTCGTAAGGAGTGTCGGCGCGGGGATTGGGTGCGTCGGCGAGCGTTTCTGCCCGGACATGCAACGCGGTTGCTGAAGCCGCTGCGACGAATAAAGCAAGATATGCCTTGTGCATAACGAGATGCCTCCGTTATTTCGAAAGGATTCCCGCTGTCTTTTGTACGCCCCCGTATCGCTGTGTGCTGTGCGCTTGGCCTCAACATGTGCGTACGAAATTGTCTTGAATTCGAGCAGGATTTCTTGTGGAGGCCCTTCACTGGATACGGCGAAGGATAAGTTGCTATTGCAGCTAATACGAATGCGCGCTTTGGAGATCTCCTGATCTATCAGGGGCACGCAAGTGCCTGTTTTGGGGCTGCTGTAACTGGCCGGAAAAAAATAGTGATGTCCTCCATCCGCGGACCCGAAGTGTCCGTTTGCAGTACATGCACAGGAGCCGCTTTAGCCATCCGTCGAACGTGTGAGCGTTTCCCAGGCCTTGAACTCTTCGCCCAACGCCGACAGCTTGTTGCGCACCAATTCAAGCGCATCGCTGCCAAGCAAGAGATGCACAGGCGGTGTGTCGCTGGCGATCGCGGCAAGCATCGCGCGTGCGGCCTTGATGGGATCTCCCAGCTGGTTGCCGCTCTTTTCTTCACGGGCCTTCCGGATCGGGTCGAATAGCGCGTCATAGTCGGCAATGGAGCGAGGAGAGCGAACCATCGAGCGGCCCGCCCAATCGGTACGGAATGAGCCTGGCGCAACGGCAGTCACGGCGATACCGAACGGTTTGACCTCTTTGGCAAGGACCTCCGAGATGCCTTCCAGCGCGAACTTGCTGCCGCAGTAATAGGCGATGCCGGGCAGGGTGATGAATCCGCCCATCGACGTGATATTGAGAATGTGCCCGCGCCGGCGCCTGCGCATGTAAGGCAACGTCGCCTTCATCATTGCGACGGCGCCGAATACGTTCACGTCGAACTGTTTGCGCATGTCGTCCAAGGGCGATTCTTCCAGCACGCCCTCGTGTCCATATCCGGCGTTATTGACGAGCACGTCCACCGGGCCGACGTTCGCCTCGAGCTCGGCCACCACGCCATCGATGGTCGTGAAGTCGGTGACGTCCAGCAGGCGCCCTACGGCCTTGGCTGGCGCAAGTGCTTCGAACTCCCGTCTCGCTTGTTCGTTGCGTACCGTGCCGACTACGACGTGGCCGGCGGCGAGTGCTTCCTGCGCCAAGGCGCGGCCGAAACCACTGCTTACGCCGGTAATAAGGAAGATCTTGCTGGACGACATGGAAGCGACCTCGCCGGGCGATATAGGGAAGCTTGCACGTTAATCTTTTGAGTACCCATAATTACGATCGAATATTCTTCTTTTATTGCCTATTTCTATGATTTCGATCCTGCCCTATGAAAGCGTCCAACCGTAGCCCCGGTCTCGCGGACGGCGATCAGCAACGGATGGTGGCGTTGCTTCGGGCGTTGGCTCCGCAGGAGGGCTACAACCTGACGGCGCTGCCGGATGTACGCATTCTGCGTTCCGATCGCGCGTTGTCCCGCACACCCGTGCTGTACGACCCGGGCATCGTGATCGTCTGCCAGGGGCGCAAGCGCGGCTACTTCGGCGACCAGGTCTATCTGTATGACGAGCAGCACTACTTGGCCGTCGCAGTGCCCGTGCCTTTCACGATGGAAACCGACGCTTCGCCGAAGCGTCCGTTGCTGGCGATTTATATGCACCTGGATTTTCGCGTTGCCGCCGAGTTGATGCTGCAGATCGAGCGAGAACGCATGCCGGCGCAAGACGATGCACCCCAAAGCATGATGTCCAGTCCGATGGACGTTGCGCTGCGGTGTTCCGTGCTGCGTTTTTTGGAAGCGATGAGCAAACCGCTTGATGCGGCCGTCCTCGGTCCTGCGCTGGTACGCGAGTTGTATTTTCGCGTACTCACCGGCGCGCAAGGCAATGCGATGCGCGCGGCGTTGGCGATGCAAGGACAATTCGGCAAGATCGGCAAAGCACTACGCCGCATCCATAGCGCTTATGCACAGGCGCTGGATCTTCCGCAACTGGCGAGCGAGGCGGGCATGAGCGTGCCCACGTTTCACAGCCACTTCAAAGCCGTCACACATACCTCGCCCATGCAGTACGTGAAATCCACGCGCTTGCATCAGGGACGCTTGCTGATGGTACGCCAGGGCATGACCGCCGAGGCGGCAAGCCATGCCGTCGGCTATGCAAGCCCATCGCAGTTCAACCGGGAGTTCAAGCGACTGTTCGGGCTGACGCCCGCTGCGGAAGCAAAACGCATGCTGGAAAGTTTTGCGGTGCCACCGGCGCATGCAACGCCGGATTTCGTCTCATCGCACTAAGGGTGCCTGATCACTTTCGCCCGCGCTGCGTAGGCATTTGCCAACACCTCAAAGCACCCGCCACTGACAGATGGTGGGGCGTGTTTATGCGAAGGTGCGGCTGTCGGGCGTGCCCATCCAGCGAGATGACCGCGACACGCCCGACATGAAGTGAAAGTAGCGCGGATCGCCTGAGCACCACCTCAAACGATCCGCTGGCCACCAAAAACTAGCTTGGAGTCAATGATGGTTACCCTCGATCATACGGCACCAGCACACCTGCGTGCTCCCTCCCCGGTGCTTTTCCGCTACTTCACCGCCGCGCACACTGCGCGACGTCGAGCCGAAGTGGGCATTCGTCGAAACGGAAGCAGCTGATTCCGATACGACGAGCAGGATTTTTTCCTGAAAGCCCTTCACGCCGCGCGCAATACGCGGCGTGACCTAAGCGTGCGGAGAACACCAATGGACGACATGCAAGGCGGCCGCTGCGGACCGCAACTTTATCTATTGTCCAGCGATGGCTACGAAAGCCTGAAACAGCTGCAGGACATGCTGACCCTGATGGCGCTCATCACCTATAACGAGGAGCACGTGGCGAATGGCGAGGTCATGATGGCCATTGGCCGCGCCGAACTCTATTTCATTTTTCAGGCAATCAATACGCAGCTTGATGATGTGCTTGAGCAGCTTGGCAATGAGAATTGGCTGGGCCATGAAAGCCGCACATGGCAATAGCCATGGCGAAGGCGTGCACGATGCCGCACGCAACCACGGCGACTGCAAGCGCTACGAAACGGATCGGCTTCACAATGTTCGTTCCCTGAATATCCCCTTGGATCCAGTTGGATTTTCGAGAACTGCATTTCGAGAGAAGTCCAAAACATATTGACTAACGCGGGCGCGTAATTCGTGCGTGAGTTCGTGGCCTCGCGGTGGTTAATCGTCAATCAGGTATGGAACGGGCCGGGGCTTCCCGGAAGAGGCGATTCAGGTCAAGGCGCCTGCCTATTTATTTGCCCTGTCTCTTTGGGGGCGAGCTTTGCGCGGCTTCGAAGATATGAGCCTGTTCAACCCGGTCGCTACGATCTCCCCAAAGATCTTGGGATCGCCATACGCCCGCGCCGCCAGCATGGCGCCATACACCATCGCCATGAACGACTCCGCTTCCTGGCGTGCCGAGCCTTGCAGCTCGAAGCGTCCCGACTGCGCTCCCTGCGTCAGCACGATTTCCAGCCAGTTCGATAAATCGCGAAAGTGCGCTTGCACTTCGCTGGCTAGATCGTCAGGCAGTGTGGGCAATTCGCTGGCGAGCATGCCGGCGACGCAGAACGGCGCCGACGCATCCGCAATGCATTTTTCCCAGTAGCCGGTGTACATGCGCAACTGCTCTTCCGGATCGAAGGCGCCGCCGCCGAGCGAACGTGTCTGCTCCACGATCAACGCGCGGGATTGTTCGACCACCGCACGCGCCAAGTCCGATTTGCCGGGAAAGTGGTGATGGATGCTGGCTTTGCGAACTTGCACCTCTTCGGCGACGTCCGCGTAGCTGAAGCCGTTGTAGCCGCGGGTCTGGATGAGGTGCCGAGCCGAATCGATAAGTTTTTGCTGGGTCGTCGTAGTCATGGCGGTCATCCTATCACTAGGTAGGTACGTCCATGGATGGCGAGGTGGAAATCCATTCTCCGAAGCAAAACGACCCGATGGATTCAGTTCTTGACAAGATAACCTACCTACTAGTAGGTTATACCGAGTTATTCAGGAACCTCCCCCATGAACATGCTTCGGAACTTCTACTTTCTTCGCGCGGGTGTCGCGTTTGCCTGGGTCGCCCTGGCCTTTCTCTTTGCCGCCGGGCCGCTTCCCATGGTGGGCGCGCTTCTTGTGCTTTATCCGGCGTGGGACGCGATCGCTAACGTGATCGACGCGCAGCGAAGTGGTGGCCTGCAAAGCAATCCGGGACAGAAGTTCAACGCGCTTGTCAGCATCGTCACCGCGGCATGCATGGGCGTGGCCTTTACCTTCCGTGGTAACGCAGGGGCTGTGCTGGTATTCGGCGCATGGGCGCTTCTTGCAGGCCTGTTCCAGTTGGCGGTGGGCATTCGGCGCCGCAAGCTGGGCGGGCAGGTTTTCATGATGATCAGCGGCGCGCAGTCGGCGTTGGCTGGCATTTTCTTTATCGTGCAATCCTTCGGGGTGGCGCCCGGTATTGCCAAGCTCGCGCCGTACGCCGCGTTTGGTGGCTTGTATTTCCTTTTGTCGGCGCTGTGGCTGACGTTGAAGACGAAGCGCACGGTATCTGCTTAATGAGGGATGGCTGCGATCCAGTGCCGCTCGGCGCCATAGCTGGCGCCGGCGTATTTCAAGTCGTCGAGTAGGCCGGCTATCGCTAAATATAGCCCGCATCGGTGGATTACTTGTTTTTCGTTATTTTTGGCCAGTCGCAAACGCTGCGCTCAACCTGCTGTTGAACGGCATCGGATCACTGGTGACAAGACAGTTGTAATCTTTGCCTGAGTTAAGAATCAGCACCGCGGATGTCGACGTCTTGAAGTCGGGGCTGATCGAAAACAAAACGTATGCATCCGGCAGTGCGGCGGGGCGGAATGCGCCAAATGCGTACTGGTTCGCAAGGCCCAGTGGCGATAGCGATATCGTGTACCCCAGCCGCTGGGTGGTGGTATGTGGCGACGGTAGCGACAATGACGCGCTCATGATTCGCGACTTTGCGTTGATCCAATATTGGGTCGTGACCATTACGCCAAGGTACCGGGAATCGGGTGCTGACACCTGCAGGCTGCAAGCGCCGGTGTCTTTTGGGTCGGGCTGACCTGTCCGCGACGTCGCGACTACGTGAGATAGCAAGGCCGGTACACTCCCCGCAGAAGGTGATGCGAAAGCGGCATCCCCGTATGACATGGCGATCAGCGATGAAGTACCGAACGCCAGCAAATAACCAAGGCGATGGATTATAAAGCGCATATGGGCTCGTTCCTTGCTGAAGGGATGCAGCGAATGGCCTTTATCCAATGATATGCCGGTCATCAAAGTAATGAAAAGTACCGGTTTCATTCATCCTCTATGGATGGCTCAAATAACCTTCCTTCTTCGCGGCGGGCAGCTTGCACGGGAGCTTATCCAAATTCCGGCCCGCGCTTCCAAAGCTCGCTCAGTGGCTTGCGCATATGGCTGCACACGAAGATATCGGGGTGGTAGCGACTCTCTTCATTGGCGATGCCCAGCGCGTTGGTGTTGTGGCCGGCAAGGCGGCAATCGCTGAACAGCTTATCGGCATCCTCTTTCGAACTTCCCACCAGGATAACGGCGCTGGCTGATGTCTTTGGATAACCGCGTAGCCATCCGGAATTGACGGTGGTGATTGGCATGGGCAGGTGGTAGCGCGGGCCCAGCAGGGCGATGGCGCCGTACTCGCCATAGTTCCCGACGCCAATGGCGACGTTCGCTTGCTGTTCGGCAGGCAAGGCATCACGGATGGCGGCCACTTTTGCAACGAGTTCATTCCAGCCGATCTCTTCGCGGAGATCGCCATTGTTACGCAGCGCGTAGTCGCGCAAGGGACCGCTTGATGCGAATGGAACGATACGAAGCGACGCATAAATGCCGATGGCGAAGACGCCCGTCAGCATCAGTGCGGCAATCCCAACACGCCAGGCGGGGCGCATGGCGAGCAACCATCGCTCTCCCAGCACAGCGCCCATGGCGAGAAGCATGGGGTAGGTGCCGCAGGTGTAATAGAAGCGCCCACGCGCAGCCAGGAACAGCAGCAGCGGTACCACGTACATCCAGGCGAGCATGCGATAGCGGCGATCCTTGAAGTAGCCGAACAGGCCCGCCAGCCAGACCGGCGCGGCGAACAGATTGGCGTTCAACAGGAACTGGTCGCGCAGGAAGCCATCCGCACGTCCCTCGCCGATGTCCCGTGCATGGATGCTTTGCAGAAAATGGTAGGAAATGAAATCGTGCCTGATGAGCCAGACGAGGTTGGGGATAAATAGGAGTAGCGCGATGACGCCGCCGCTCCAGAACCAGCCATTCGTGACATATCGCCGCGCGTCGGTAAGCAGCACGCCCGCCAGCACGCCGGCAAGCTCGAAGGCGATAGAGTATTTGGTTTGCATGCCAAGGCCGGCGAGTATGCCAATCGCTATCCACCAGCGTGGCTCATCGTCACGCAGCAAACGGATTGCGCACCAGGCGATGAGCACCCACCACAGCAAGTCGAATGACGAATACTGGAATTCCGTCGCCTCGAACATCGGCACCGGTGACAGCGCTACCGCGACGGCTGCAAAAACCTGCGCCAGCCGGCCGCCACCCAGGTCGCGTGCCATCAGGCCGCTAGCCAGAATCACCAGCACCTGCGCCATCACCGAAAACAGCCGCAACCCCACAAGCGATAGCCCGAACATCTCCAGGCCCAGGTGTTCCAGCACGGCAGTCAGGGGCGGGTAGGGCACAAAGCCCCAATCCAGGTGCTGCGCATCGCTCAGGAACTGCCATTCATCCCGATGAAATCCGTACTGTCCGTTGGTCAACATGTGGACTACGCCGAAGATCACGGCAATGGCGAGTACCGGCAGGGTGTCCTGCAGATAGCCCGGGACAGTCCGCTGAACGGAAAGGCTGGTCGCTGCCATGCATGCATCCTTTAAACAGGTCGGTTGTTTGACAGGCACCTCTGCGGTTCCCAGCGCTATGCCAGTACTTCGCCAGTGTTTCAGCGTATATCTGCTCCTCTCCTGCGTGTAGTAGGGAAGGCCAGGGTGGGGGCGAGCGCAGCGAGCGGCAAAACGCACAACATCGGCTTCGTCCCCAAAAGGTTAGGGGACGATATCCAGCTGCGCGCTAAAGTCCAAGCAGCCCACCCCGACCCTCCCCTACCGGCGCAGGGGAGGGGCAGAACTCGCTCCCTCGCAGTTTGAGAGTTTGATCGACAGGCGAGCAGCCGGCAGCGATCTTGGGGCGAGTGGAGGCGTCGGTGTGGCGAGAGGGAATTACTGCCCCATGCGCGCAAACAGCGCTTCGCGATACCGCCGACTAAGCCGGAGAATGCGGCCGTTATGCAGATGAAGTTCATAGTCGCCCTTGAAGAGCGGCGCGAGCGATCCAATGCAGCCGATATTGACGGCGGTCGATTTATGGATACGCACGAAGCGCTCATTACCAAGCTGCGATAAAAGATCCTGCAGTGTCCTTCGCAACAGGTAGCTGCGCGAAGACGTATGCACGTGAACGTAGTTGTCATCGGCTTCAAGCCATTCAATGCACGCCACATCGATCAGCTGCAATCGTTCGCGATCCGGTACAAGCAGGCGCTCGCAGGCCGGCGCCCGTGCTCGCCCCATGGCTACCGCCGTCGCGCCGGACTCGTGGGCGTGCTGCCTTTCCCGCACACGCTGCACGGTACGCGCGAAGCGATCCAGGTCATAAGGCTTGAGCAGATAGTCGACTGCATTGAGGTCAAACGCCTTCACCGCATGTTCGTCGAAGGCCGTCACGAACACGATCAGTGGTGCGAGGGATGGTTCCAGTTGTGCGGCGACCTGGAGTCCTGTCAAGGTCGGCATCTGCACGTCAAGGAACGCCACGTCCGGGCGGTATTGCTCGATGTACCGTGCCGCGGACAATCCATCTTGTGCCGATCCGACTACCGTCATGTCCGGTTGATCGGCAACCCAGCGTTCAAGTTTCTCGCGAGCCGGTGCCTCGTCGTCGGCAATCACCGTGCGGATCATGCGAGGGTGCTCGCCAGCGGTATCAAAACGCGTGCGGCAACGCCGCCGCCCTCGTTGCGAACCAGCAGCGACGCCGCATTGCCGTAGATGATGCTCAGCCGTTCCCGGCAGTTGCGAAATCCCACTCCTTCGCGGTGCTCCGGCGTCAGCAGGGAGCCGGAGTTGCTGACGACGATTTCCAGCGTGCTGTTTTCGCGCCGCACGCCGATCGTGATGCATACGGGCGTCACCGCGGGTTCGACAGCATGCTTGAACACGTTTTCAAGCAGGGGTTGCAGCAGCAATGCCGGCACCGGAACGGCTAGCAGCGTCTGATCGATTTTCCAGCTCAGCGCCACACGATCGCGGAACCGCTCGTGCATGATGCCCGCGTACAGTTCAAGCGTGCGAAGTTCTTCGGCAAGCGGCGTCATCTCATGGTTGATCGATCGAAGACTGATACGCAGCAAATCGCCCAGCGCCGCTACCAACCGATCGGCTCGCGCGACGTCCGTATGCATCAAGGCCGAGACGGTATTGAGCGCGTTGAACAAGAAATGCGGACGCAGCTGGCCTTGCAACTGCGCAAGCTGCGCCTCGGCCAGTGCTTTCTGTGTTTGCAGCAGGCGATGCCGCTGAAGCTGCCATTGCCCGTAGGAATCGACGCCAAACAGAACGCCAAGCCACAGTCCCGTAAAAATGGTCAGTTTGGAACTCTCGTATACAAGGACGAAGCTCCAGCTTGAGTGCTCATACGTGCGGCCCATCAGCGCGTACGCACCCTCCCGCATGGCATACACGGCGGCAATGAAGGTGACGGCGACCAACGGCAACCATCGCAGGTAGCAGCCAAACCAGACCAAGGGCCGGTCCAGATACGCCGCATGACGCCCGCGAACCCTAACCGCAAGCAACATCCACGCGGTTAGCACCAGTGTCGAACTTCCTTCCCAAAGGACCGGTTCCCACCACTGCGTATGCGGATCGTGGAGTGCATTCTCGATGGCCACGCAGATCATGAGCAGCCAGAACGCCGCCCACCATGCCCATAGCGTGGGCATCGTTTTCGAAGAAAGCGTCGCGTCGCCGCCGGTGCGAATGCCCGCTGACGATGGGCGAGATAGCAGGTTCATGGCTGAGGAGTGTAGCCGTACCTGTGGCGATGGGCGTTGCCCGTGTGGCCAGCGGGGCAAGGGAGGGGTGAAGCGGATGCGGCGAGGTATCAAACATGCGCTGAATCCAGCGGATCAAGACTTCCACTCTTCGGTGTAGGCAAAGCGCGTGGGCCGCAGCGACATGTATTGCACGACGCGCGGTCGCTGCGCGCGGTTCGGACTGCTGCCGTGCGGCAGCAGGTGATGCCAGATGATCATGTCGCCGCGCCTTGCGGCGATCGGCTTCATCGTCAATGTGCGTCCTGCATGGCTATGCACGTTCGCGCCTTCGGGAACGCTTTTCAGCCACTGCTTCAGTTTGCGGTGAAATCCGGGTACGCAGCTGAAGGCCCCCTGGTCCTCCGCAACGTCGGCGAGATATACGATGCCCTGCAAATCAAGGCAGTGCGGCTCAGCGAGCGTGGCGTCCCAATGCAAATGCGGTCCAGGAAACGGCCAGTCGGCGCGTTCCGGCGGATTGAATCCGCCCTGGTCGATGGTTACCCACAGATCTTCGCGTCCCCACAGCTGGGCATGGGCCTTGTGAATACGTGGCGAGCGACGATTGGCGACCAGCGCCGGATGCCGCATTAGCGGCACCCAGATGGAATGACCCAGTGATTGGCGGTACCAGGAATCCGGATCATCGCGGCTCATGCCTAAAAAATCGTAGATGGCCATCTCGGCGGCTTCCGCGGCTTCCACGCTGATCGCGTCGCGCAGAATGACGTAGCCATGCTCGTGCCAGTGTGCGAGCTCGTCCGCATCCAGGCCTTCAACGTCGTCGAGATTGCCGACTTCGGCGCCGACGGTTTCGCCGGCGAGCGCACGCCGCAGGCGAACCAGCGCGGCTTCCGTCAGTTCGTCGCCATGGCACTCCCGTACCCAGGCTTCGAATTGCGCATAACTCGGCCGTTGGTGATGCAAATAGCGCAGGGTTTCCAGCACATTGAGGCGCAAGCCAGCCAACAGGGTCTTGGCGACGTCCTGCGGTAGCGGCGCGGCCGATCCTGGCGCGCATTCGCGAGCCCAGTAGGTATGCAGTTCCTTGATACCAAGGCTTGTCCCCGTTTCAATCATTCGTGCTCCTCGCGGCTGACACATAACGGCAACGTCTGCATTTAGCGAATGGCAAAGACCTTCAGAACTCAGTTACGGCGACAGCCAGTCGAGCGGTCGGCCAGGCGTGATGCGGCTACTTGGTCGATGCCGCCCTGGATTGCGGTGCGTGGCCCTTAGCGATCGAAAGGACTTGGTCGATGGCATCCGCGACGATTTCGGACGATCGTACTGGATCTCCCATCTCGCGTCCGTTCCGGTGGAGTGTAGCGATCATTTCTGCGTGATACCTGCGGCCTGGTCCAGTTGCATGATGAAGCCCCAGCCGTAGCTTCCCCGCATGTCGGGCGTATTGTCATCCAGGGCTACCATGATCTCGTTCGCACCTTTGTGCAACGGAAGATCGAAGCTGCCGTTTTCCAATGAAAGTCGACCATCCGGCCGTTTGCGTCCTCCTTTTACGTTGTAAAGGTTCTTGCCGGAGAAGACGGGCTTGCCGTTTGCATAGACCCAGATCTCACGCAACCAACCTACCGATACATGTCGGACCTGTTTACGATCCGACTGCATC
Organism: Dyella sp.; assembly: GCF_036746095.1. Taxonomy (NCBI): domain Bacteria; kingdom Pseudomonadati; phylum Pseudomonadota; class Gammaproteobacteria; order Lysobacterales; family Rhodanobacteraceae; genus Dyella; species Dyella sp. Next base: position 109,300 of record NZ_DAIOEU010000008.1, on the reverse strand, counting down.
GTGGTGCGCAGCCAAATGAGCTGGCGAGGCTGGCCTTTGGGAATGGGCGCGTGGTTTCTGCTCAGATTGATGAGGCCACCGAAATCGGCAGTCACGGGTGACCAACGTGACGTGGATCCCGGCATTTTCGTGAGGTTGGGTTCTTCTGTCGCGGCGAGTGCAACAGGGCTGCTTTCCCGCCAGTGAACGAGATAACGGCGATCGTTGGCTACTGGATCCGGAACAGGTTTGGCATCGACGCCATCGCTTACGCCAGGTTGGAGGACGACGTTGGCGTAGTACGCCGTTCCCTCAAAGGCAATGGTGCCCGTGGGCGAAGCTCCCTCCAGATGTGCAACCCGCAGCGATGGCTCGGTTCGTCCATTCACATACACGCTCATGCGTTTGCCGGATATGACGAGCCTGATGTGATTCCACTCGTTTTCGCGAAAAGGTGCCGGTGCCTGATATTGAGGATAGACGTCCCAAAGGATGCGACCGTTGATGATCGGTGCGTATTGCAGGCAGTCCTGGGAGGCCGGGCAATCGGCGCCGACGCGGATATAAAGCATGTCCGCGTTGTCGCCGTCTTTCTGGTGGAAGCGAATGCCGGGGAATTCTTCGCCCACGGGCTTGATGTCGAATTCGATGGTGCCGTCTTTGAATTGAATGGCTTTGGACGCGACGAAGCCTCGCTCGCTTTCTGACGTCACCTGGAGGATGCCATTCGGAAATGCCTCGCGTGCGATGAATGTTGCGTTGTGGTCGGCCTGCCACGCATTGGCAACCAGCGGGACATTCACCGTCGTAGGGATATCGGATGAGGCACAGGCCAAAGCACTGCTCAGCAGGCTGAGCGCTACTATCGAACGAGCAAATTGCTTTTGCATAACGGTCTACCGAGGGGCGTGCGCGCACCCTAATAGAGCGTTTCAAAGGTGTCTGGACAGATGATGCGAAACGGACGGTCGGCGCCCTGAGTGGGCATGGCACCAAAGTGGGTGCGCCTTGGAAAACCAAAGTCTGTGCAATCCGGAATCGATATGTGCGCACTTTGCTTGTTGGTGCGTGGCAAGTGTATACATGCCTAGTTAAAACAATTAGTTAGTTTTCTCGTTCCTGCCTCAAACAGCCCTTTGACAACCAAAGTATGTGCTGAAACCATTCAGAGCAGGTCAGATATCGACCCGAAGCAGACTCTCACGATCAGAGTAAATCCCGGGAAAATTTTCACTTTCGCAATGGCTATCGCCGAAGGTTGAACTCGAAATGGACAACCCTATTACGCTACGCGATATCTTTCGGGAATACTCCTTTGGAGAGCCTGCAACGCCCGAGATGCTGGATCGTGCGGAAGCCAAGCTCGGACACGCTTTGCCGCCTGTCCTACTCAGCCATTTTCTAGCATTCAATGGCTTCAAGGGGCCGACAGCCGCGGACTTCTTCTATTCTGTCGACCAGCTAGTCGAAATGACGCTGTTCTTCCGTTCGGAAGATTACTTCCCTGGATTTCTGGACACCGCTGTTGCATTTGGTGATGACGGCACGGGACCTTGCTGGCTAATTCGCATTGATCAACCCGATACGATTATCGAGTGGGATGCAGAATGGGGCGAACACTATGACGTACTGCCAGGGTCAATAGCAGATGTCTGGCTGGCGAGAAAGGCCGCTTACGACAGGATTGCGGCGCGAGCGCCGTGATACCGGACGCATCCGCTTCCGACCCGAAGCAGACCTTGCAAAAGTGGCAATTTGAGCGACATGCGCGGTAAGTTTCTGACGCATAAGAATTACGAGCGTCCTGCAAAGCCGCGAAGGTCTGTGTAGTACCTGGAGAACTACCCTTAGGTGTCCGCGGGGGTGCGGGGTCTGGGCACCTTGGGTAGCGAGTTGGGCCGGTGGTCTCGGTCCAGGCTTTTCAGGTGGTCAAGAAAGATTTGACTCACGAAAGAGCCCTCCATTCGTGCGCCCGTAACCTGCGGATACTGACGAAATTCAACTGACCTCATGTCGCAGGTGCGCAACCAGGCATGCCGAAAATCAGTGGCATCCATAATGGCTTTGTCAAAGAAGCATGTGCGGAGGCGCGCTTGTGCCATTACGGTGCGGTCCAGAATCGCGCCTCTGAATGACGAGCCTTCGAACTCAGACGAAGTGAAGTCGACCAGGGTTAGGTCCGCGCCATAGAAAAATGCAATTCCCAGGGAACAGCGGATGGGTTCCCTGTAGCCGTTGAGATTGATGCCTTCAAGTTGGAGAGGGGGTAGTTCTGAGAAGGGGGAAGTGAGCTTCCTCAATTGCACAGCCAGCGCTTTTTGACTGGCATGCAGTGCTTGCTGATTACCTGATCTCGCGGCCTCGCGGTTCGCTTCGGCCAACACATGCAGCTGTTTTGCCAGCTCGTTTGCTGTTTCGGGCATGATTGTGATTGTCCCCGCCTGGGTGGATGCCATGGCCCGACCTGATTGATCAGGATGGGCGAGGAAGGAGTCGATTCTGCCCTTTGCCTGCGACCGTGTCGATGCCCCTTATTGGCGCGCATAGTTACATGACAGCCAGCCGCGCGCACCTCCCCGTGTACGGGCATCGTCACTTTTATACCTACTGGACAATCGCCTTGCTCACGCTCGATAACGCGTCGGGATTTAAGTCCCCCTTGGTGAAGTCGGCAGCAGATTGGTGCGATGTGGTCGTTCCTGGGAAACAACGTATCCAGGCAGCCTGGTGCTGAGCGTGGGGGCCGAGGAGCGCTTACGGCTATCTTTTAGCTGGCAGTGGGACGTGACGCGGATTAGGTCCGCTTCCACCCAAAGCAGACACGAACATACTGGCCACTACCATGGCGATCCAAGAAGCAAGGCAGAGGCGATCATGAGGTTTAGTAAGAGGAAAGGATTACTTTTTCTGCCGCTTTCTTTCGCGGTTTTTTTTCGCTAATCGTGTCAATTGCAGCGCGAGAAGATCGATGAAGCCTCAAGAGGGTAAATCAGCTGATGTTTGTAAGGCTGCAGTATTACTCGATATCATCTTAGTGGACACTATCTCGGCGATGGCGCAGTTCTCTTGTTTAGCGGGTCAGTTCGCTTTTTGACAACTTTTGCAACTTGAGTACTCCGAAGTTATGCGCATCCTGCTAATTGAAGACGATGTCATGATAGCCACGGACCTAAGCAGGTCGATCAAAGAGGCAGGTTACGCTGTGGACTGGGTTCAAGACGGCGTCTCCGGTCAAGCCGCCCTCGATGGTGGCACGTATGCAGCGATCGTGTTGGATCTAGGGCTTCCGCGTCGTTCCGGTTTACAGGTACTGCACACGATGCGCAAAGGTTGCGACGCAACGCCTGTCGTCATTCTGACAGCAAGAGATGGCGAAGATGAGCGCGTGGAAGCCCTCGATGCTGGTGCGGATGACTATGTCGTCAAACCATGCTCATTTAGAGAGCTTATGGCGCGTCTGCGCGCGGTCATCAGGCGGCGCGACGGTCACGCGCAGTCGTTGATCGGAACAGACGGTTTACAGCTCGATCTCGCCTCTCGTGAAGCCGTGCATAGAAACGTAAGACAACCGTTGTCGGCTCGCGAGTTTGCTGTTCTACATGCGTTGCTTGAACGTCCTGGATCCATACTTTCGCGAGAGCAATTGGAAAGTCGCGTTTACGGCTGGAACGAGTCGATTGGAAGCAACGCCATTGAGGTGGTTATTCACGGCTTGAGGAAGCGGCTCGGTGCGGACGTGATTCTGAACGTTAGGGGCTTGGGCTGGCGCGTTCCAAAGGACGATGCATGACGTCGCTGAAGCGTCAGCTTTTTGTTTGGCTTTTGCCGCTTTACATCGTTACGGCGGTTGTGGCGATGATGGTCAGCTATCGGCAATACGAAACGAATATCGGCGCCTTTATGGACGGCCAGCTTCACGGTCTGGCCAATAGCCATATCCAGCAAATCACGCTGTCTAAAAGGCTTCCCGTTTTACCGTCAGTGGACGAGCAACACAGCGAGCACGACGGCACTCCGATTGTTCAATTCTGGAGCAGCGACGGCAGGCTGATATCCGGTTCGCGGCCAGTGCCTGGCTTGACACTACAGAGCGCCGATGGCCCGCGCGATGTTGAAGCGGATGAAAGCTGGAGGGTATATACCCTGTTGGCGTCGCCGATTAGTGTGCAGCTGGTGCAGAGCAATGCATTTCGGCACCGGGTCATGTGGCACTCAGCGTGGAAGTCGGCAGAACCAATTGCCATTTTGATACCGCTTTCCATAGTCTTGTTGTGGTTCGCCGTGCATCGATCCCTGCGGCCGCTAGGCCGACTTGTCCATACAATTTCCGAAAAGGACGAGCGCGATTTCGCTGAACTACCCATCGACCGTTCGCCGAAAGAAATCGCGCCATTGCTTGTATCGATGAATGGCTTGCTAAAGCGGTTGCAGATGGCCTTCGCTACACAACAGCGATTTGTGCAGGACGCTGCGCACGAGCTGCGAACGCCCTTGGCAGCCTTGGTCTTACAAGCAGAACGCTTGCGGGCGAAATGGGGCGACACGTCGAATGAAGAGCTCGATCGACTAGAAGCCGGCATCCAGCGGCTACATCGGCTTGTCACGCAACTTCTTCGGCTTGAGCGGCAAGAATCGTTGGCTCGCAAACAGGAATTGTCTGTTATAGAAATCGGGAACGTCCTCAAGGATTCCATCACTGATTTACTTCCGCTCGCCGATCAGCGACGAATCGACATTGGCTGCCGCATTTCTGAAGTCGTTCGACTTCGTGCTGATGTTAACGACCTGCGCAGCGTGTTCGACAATCTTCTCGACAATGCATTGCGCTATACCCCGGCTGGCGGAGCCGTTGACATCACGCTGATGCGCCAGGGTGATGGTTTCGTTGTCGACTTTCTCGACACGGGCCCCGGCATACCGCCGGCGTTGCTTGAGAGGGCGTTCGATCGCTTCTATCGCGTACTCGGCCAATCCGCGCCGGGGAGCGGACTTGGACTCGCTATCGCCCGATCGGCAGCACTACGCAGTGGCATGCGCATCGAGTTGCAAAATCGCTCTGATCGAAGCGGACTTCTTGCGCGCGCTCACTTGCCTCGCAGCACTTAATTTCCACCTAAGTATCGCTAGCTAGATTGCGGCGCATCCTAACTGATTGATCGGATGTCGCCATGAAGCTGAAATACGGGTGGTGTTTGTTGGCGCTTCTCGCCATGTCAACGCGATCGGAAGCGGCAACGCAGACCGGATCGGTCGACGTTGGCGATCATGTGCGCATTCACTATCTGCAGGCGGGGCCAGAGAACGCCACTCGAACGCTGTTGTTCATCCCTGGCTGGACCATCAGTGCGTCCATTTGGTCCAAGCAAGTCGCTTATTTCGAGGCACGTGGGTATCGCGTCATCACGATCGATCCTCGTTCGCAAGGCGGTTCCACGGTCGTTATGACGGCCAATGCGCCGGAAGACCGTGCATCGGATATCGCTCAGGTCATTGCACAATTGAAGTTGCACGACATTGTGCTGATCGGATGGTCACAAGGTGCGCAGGATGTGGCTGCATACGTTGCACGATACGGTTCGGCCAACATAAGCGGGTTTGTGCTGGTCGATAGCCCAGTCAGCGGAGGTGTCAATGACGTTCGGGAAAATCCCGGATTCGTCTCCAACGTTATGCAAAGCGTCAGCGCTTATGCAAGTGATCCTCCTGCTTATATCGACAGGCTAATGCACGCCATCATCAGCACGCCTACGCCGCCGCAGGTCTACGCAAAACTGGACGAAGAGGCTCTAAAAACACCTAGCGACGTGGGTGTTTCCATGCTCGTCCAAGACCTATTCACCGTCGATCGCCGGCCAAGCCTGCGACAGTTCGCCAAGCCCACGCTTGTCGTGGCGTCATCGAAGAGCCCGCTGCTCGATCAGCAACGGAAGATGCTTGAGGTGCTGCCATCGGCACGTCTTATCGTCATCGAAAAAGCAGCACATGCCGTGTTTTTCGATCAGCCGGACGAGTTCAACCAGGATCTCGATGCCTTCATTACGTCACTGCGCGGCCAAAAGTCATGACATATGTTTCCGCCAGAGAGTACGACGGCGCCACACGCTACTTGCACGGTGCTTTGGCAGCGGGTGTCGTAATTCAGCTGCTATTGAGTGCCGCCATGACGGTACCAGCGGGCCGGGGTCTGGGTACGCAGAATTGGCATAGGGCGGCCTTTGAGTTGCATGCGAAAGTCGGCCTCTTCATCACCGCGGTTTGCGTTTGCCATTGGATATGGATTTTCCTGCCGCGAGCGAAGCCTGGATATCTGCATCTGTTTCCATGGATTAATCTGGAGGGCCGCGTTGCACTGCGACAGACCTTCGCCATGTTGGCGTCGCCACATCATCGGCCACTGACGTTGGGGCCGCTAATCGGAACTGTCCACGGTTTAGGGTTCTTGGCCGTCACTGGCAGCATGGTGTGCGGCGTTATCAATTATCTGGGTTACTTTCTTGGCGCCCCCGTTCCCCGAATCGTGCTGCATTACGCGGGCATGGCCCATATCACATTCGGTTATTTGATCTGGGTTTTCGTTGTTGGGCACGCCGCGATGGCTGTCGTGCATCGCGCCAGCAGCTGGATTCCAAAACGCTTATAGAACCAGATATTTCTCGATAGTAATTTGCTCTTTGCTTAGAAACGCCTGCTTTGGGTCCAGCCTGTGTGAAAACACCCCGTAAGACGCACGACTTACTCTAGCGGCAATCCGGGCGGAGTGCCTCATGAAGCGATTCGTGGAAGGGCTGAGCCGATCACAGAGCCTGCTCTTCCCCGAGCGGCTGGACGATTATATCGGCGATGACAATCCCGTCCGTATAATTGACGTCTTCGTCGATGAACTGGATCTTGGCTCGCTGGGGTTGAAAGCATTGAGCCCGCCCTCACGGGGCGGCCCCGTTACCACCCGGCCACGCTGCTAAAGATTTACATCTACGGTTACCTCAACCGCGTGCCATCCAGCCGACGCATGGAGCGCGAAACGCAGCGGAATATCGAGCTGATCTGGCTTACCGGGCGATGCTCGCCTGATTTCAAAACCCTGGCCGATTTCCGCAAGGATAATGGACCGGCTATTCGCCGTGTTTGCAGCCAGTTCGTACTGCTGTGCCGACGCATGCAGCTCTTTACCGATGCCGTCGCTGCCATTGACGGTAGCAAGTTCAAGGCCGTCAACAGCCGCGACCGCAACCTGTCTGAGGCCAAGCTCAAGGCGCGCATGAAGCAATTGGAAAGCAACGTAGCGCGCTACTTGGACGAACTGGATCGCGCCGACGGCGAACCGGGCCAACTGCCCGAGGCGCGCGTAGCCCACCTAAAGCGCAAGATCGCCACCGTCCGCGAACATATGCATCAGCTCGCGGACATCGGCGAAATTTCGGAAGATTGAGCGCGCTGTCCCACAGGCTCATCCATGCGACAGGCCTCTTGACTCGCCAAGCGGTTGAAGCCGTCCATCACGCGCCATATCCCGATGGTTTGACCAAGGGACACCACCCTGGCGCTCCCGCTCGCATGCCGTTGCGATGAAGGCATCGCTTACTTGATCCCTCCAGCGCCCCTGAGATGGGTGGCGAAGAAGCGGACGACCTCGGCGTTCATCGCCTTGTGCGCGGCAACGCGATCAAAGCCGCCAGGGTCTTTGCACAACGCGGGCGGCTTCAGGAGCCCGCACGGCGCCAGGAAGGATAGATGCGTGGCTCCCGGCAGTGTGTGGGTCTCCGCGTGGTCGCCGAGGCCCTGCTCGATGATCTGGACGTTGGTCGCATAGGGCACGGTTTCATCGTTGGCCCCATGCCAGACCTGCACCGGAATACGGACATCAGACAGGCCACCATGGTCGAATGTGAAACCCAGTCCTGGGGCCGCCACGACCGCGGCACGGATGCGCGCGTCACGCTTGAAGACGCCCGCGCCTGTCGAGCTAGTAACTAGAGGCGATCCCACCTGCGCGAGGACCTTGCAGATGAACTCTGGCGTGCGCCGACAGTGGTTGGCAATGGCCGTCATGTCCGGCGTGCCGCCAGCCAACGTCAGCACGGTGAAGCCGCCGGCGGAGAAGCCGAAGGCGCCCACGCGCGATTGATCGACTGCATGTGCGTTTGGCCAGCGCTGCAGCACGTAGTCCAGCGTGGCGCGTACCTGCTCCGCGCGCTCGTTGAAGAGCGCCGGAGAATCCTGCCGGCTTCGATCCGCGTAATTGTCCCCCGCGTGCGTCGGCGCGGCGACCACGTAGCCGGCGCTCGCCAGATCCATGGCCAAGTCGACATGGCTGAGCGCACTGCCGTCATTGCCGTGGGAGATCACGACCACCGGTAGGCCAGTGCCCAGGACCGGCGCGTCGCGCGCGACACTCAGCAAATTGCCGCCAATGAACGTCGTGGCGCGCGGCACGCCGGTCGTCGGGTACCAAAGCGCGACCGCAATGGGCCCGCTGGGGCTTTCGACCCGCACAACCTGGAAGCCAACCGGCTTGTCTGAGCGCCTGGCCGTGCTGAAGACGTAAACCCCGAGCACGACGAAAAGCACCGCCAGAAGGGCGGCAAGCCGTTTAAGCCACTTCATGTTATCCCCGGATGAGCTCGTAACTGCCAACAGCGTGGCCACTTTTCGGTGGCCGCCTTCCCTACTCGACGGTCAAATCGCCAGCACCCCAACGGGGATGCGCCATGAGACCTCGGGCACGACAGACAGTCAATGGGCAGTTCGGCACTGTGTCTCCCGGTACGTGGTCGTCAGGCGCTGTTGTCCGAGGGGGCTCGCCAATGTCCGCCACCCGAAGCGGACACATTTCTGACCCACCGCGGCAGCTATTCGGAACAGAATTGGTTGAATATGGGCTCGTTGTGGGGCAACTTGAGACTGATCTTCCAGATCCTCCTAGCGGCACTAATTGCACCCTTCGTCGCGGTTGCGGTAGGCGGCCTTTTGGCCGTGAATTGGGCTATGGATGCGTGGGCTGGCCACAAATTTGAGCAAATTCAATGGGGCGAGTCCGAAGCTTCCGTTGTGAAGCAGATGGGCAAGCCGAATACGGTGCGACGCTGCGGCGAGAACCTTTGGTGGGGCGATGACGCCCATTACCGAGGGAGGAATAATGGGTCGTGCGTGACTGAAGTTCACTACGAGTATTTCCTTAGCGCTTGGGCGGTCGGCTATTCGAAGGACGGCCTGGTCGTTTCGAAGTACCACCACTTTTCGGAATAACTTCGTACGCTCTGAATGTTCGTTTTCGACCCGAAATCAAGAAGGATCTCGCAACGATGATCGCATTTCTAAAATCGCTTGTTCCTGTTAGCTGGGCGTGCCTACTCGTTGCATGCGCAAGTTTTGCACTGGCCATCTATGCCTGGCTTCCGTTGGCGAATCACTCTTCTGCGATGATGTTCCCATTGGTTTGGTCGACCATGCTGACGGGCTTTTCTTGCTATGTATTAATGGCAAGACATCGCATGGTTTCCGCTGGCACTATTCGAAAGATTCAGTTCAAGCTTTCAATGCCTCGCTTCTATTCATTCGCGGTGTTCTTTTCGCTTGGGTATTTGTTGCTAATTTTTTTAGGATCCTTTTTGATCTATCCTCAGGGAGTCGATTTGGGTACGGCCGTGAACTTACGTATTGCATCAGCATTCACATTATTTCTAAATATTGCAGCGATACATTTTTCGCAATGGTCGGGACTAAGCCTGCGGGCGTATCGCGCCTTGAAATAACTGCTGATTTAGCCAATACCCGCCACCCGAAGCGGAAACTATCGGCCGGCAGTTGCAGGGCTCTGGACTTTGTAGTGATCGCGCGCGGCTTTGAACCCAAACAGATAGATCGAGCAGATGACAGCCCAAATCAGAATTCCCAACAAATTGCCCTCATCAAATGGTAGCGGATTTGGCGCTCCCCAAATAACGTGAGTAATTTCAAAAGGCAGACACTGCAGAACCGGAAGAACTACCAGAGCAATCCTTGTCCACGCTTGACGACGAACAACGCCGAATCCGAATGCGAGCATAAATAAGCCGCCTACCAACACGGCGACAGCTACCCGCGTATGCCAGAGCTCATTCCAGCCCAACGATTTTTGCCCTACAGGGAAGTTGGAAAAACCCGGTATAAACGCCCCTGCGATAAACATCACACCAATGAGCATGCTTGCCAGCGCAACGATTTGAAGCGGCTTTGACTCTGGAAGATGAAACGGTTGTCGCGACATTTGGTCTCCCTTGCCAACATCCGATAGGTCTTTTGTTGTGGCCGAGCTGGAAAGATTGATTCTAAATAGCAATGGCCACTTCGGGTGGCGGACGTTAAAAGGATGCCTGCGGCGTGTGTGAACGGCAACTTGAACGTTGTCCCTTGGCCGCCGCAGTCGCGTCGGTTCTAGTCAGAGCGGGCCGTTATTCCTGAAATTGGCCCCAAAGCCTATGGACGGTTCAGAGAACGATCTCAATGCCTGTGGTCGATTGACACCAAAACATGTGCGGCCGCTCTGACATCAAAATGTGTGCAACGCGCACATATTTTGGTGTCATGCCCACAAGGCGGCACAGGCGCAGCCCATGACTTCATGCCTATGCACTAGTACGAACTTCGCACTACTATTCTCTCCACGATAAGTGGAAGGGCAGGGCAGCCGTGGAAGACATTGCGGCCCAAATCAAGAAATTTCAGAAAGAGCTGTCGGCAGGGACGGTGTCGCTGGTTTTGCTGGCGGTGCTGGGGCAGTCGCGGCAGCCGTTGTATGGGTATCAGATTGCCAAGCGTCTGGAAGAGCTGGGGAACGAGGGCGTGCTGGCGGGCAAGCAGAGCGCGCTTTACCCGGTGCTGCGCAACCTGGAAGGGAGCGGCCTGTTGGCCAGCGAGGTGGAGCCCTCGGTAAGCGGGCCGCCGCGGCGTTATTACCGCATCACCAAATGGGGACGTGAGGTGCTGCGCGAGTGGATTGCGGCGTGGGGGGCTACGCGCGATTCGGTAGACAAGGTTCTGCAAGGAGACTGGCGATGAATGCGGATGCACCAAAGATGCCAAGGACGATTGCCGAATATCTGGAACAACTGCGCGCAGCGCTGCGTGGCGCGGATCCGGCGTTGATCCAGGATGCGTTGTACGACGCAGAGGAGCACCTGCGTGCCGAACTGGCTGATCAGCCAGGGCGCGGCGAGGCGGACATGCTGGCGAAAGTGGTCGGCAGTTACGGCGCGCCGGAGGAAGTGGCAGATATTTACCGCGACCAGGAAATAAAGATCCAGCGTGCGCTGCGTCCACCACGGCCGGCGAAACAGTCTTCCTGGGTGGGGCAGTTCTTTGGCGTGGCGGCCGATCCACATACCTATGGTGCACTGTTCTACATGGTGCTGTCGCTGGCCACGGGCATCTTTTATTTCACCTGGGCGGTGACGGGGCTGTCGCTGTCGGTTGGCTTGCTGGTGTTGATCATTGGCATTCCGTTTGCGCTGTTGTTCCTGGGTTCGGTGCGCGTCTTGGCGCTGGTGGAAGGCCGCATCGTGGAAACCATGCTTGGCGTGCGCATGCCGCGGCGGCCGGCCTTTTCCACACGTGGCATGTCGTTCTGGCAGCGCATCGGCGCGGTGCTCAGTGACCCGCGGACCTGGGGCACGGTGGGTTACATGTTGCTGATGCTGCCGCTGGGCATTGCGTACTTCACGATTGCGATAGCCATGCTTGCTACCTCGTTGGCATTGGCCTTGGCGCCGATAGGGAAGGCAGTGCTGAATTCGCTGGACGTGCCCTACTCCAATTGCGACGGTCCATCGCAGCTATGCGGTTTTGTGTCCTGGTGGAACAGCTGGCCGGGCACGATTTGCGCGTCGCTGATCGGTATTGTGATGTTGTTTGCCACGTTGCACATCGTGCGCGCGCTTGCTTATCTGCACGGTCAAATCGCCAAGCATTTGCTGGTGGCAGGCAGCGCGAGGGAGTGAGCGCCATGGACGTTGTGGAAGGCAATGTGCTGGACGCATTGGTAGGTGAGTGGTTGGGCGATGAAACAATCGCGACCACCCGCTGGGGCCATGGCGGGCCGGCGGCAGGCCACGTGAATGCGCGATTCGACCTCGGCGGCAGGGCGCTGTTGCTGGATTACCGCGAAACGCGCGATGGCAAGCTGGCGTTGCAGGCGCATGCGGTGTTCGTGGCCGGGCAGGAGCCGGGTGAGTATGCACTGTATTGGTTCGATAGCTACGGTTTTGCGCCCGTGCAACCGGCGACGGGGCATTGGGATGGGAAGCGGCTGGTGTTCCTGCGCAGTTCGCAGCGTGGGCAGACGCGGCACATCTATGAGTGGCTGGCGGATGGGGTCTATCGGTTGGTGTTGGAGAGCTCGTTTGATGGTGGGGTGAATTGGGAACGGGTAATGGAAGGGGAGTACCGCCGCATTGAGGATGTTGCGTAGGCTGCGATGGCAATCCCGGCATTCAATATCCAACCTACACCAATTGCAGATCGCGCGGTTTCGCCTGCGGAAATACATCCTGCAGCTGATTGCCGCGCAGGCCCCAGACGCGGCCCAGCAATCCGCTATATACATCCCGATAGTTGTTGAGCACCTGGTAATCGCGGTTCTGCAACAGGTTCTGCTGCGTTACCGCAAGCTGCTCACCGGCCATGCGCCCGCCATTGACCTTGCCGCCCAGTACCCAATGCACCGTGCCGTGGCCGTGGTCGGTACCGCGGTCGCCATTCTCGCGGAACGTGCGGCCGAATTCGGAAACCACCACCACCACGGTGTTGTTCCACTCGTTGCCGAGCGCGGCGGCGTAGGCGGCCAGTCCGTTGCCGAGGTTGCGCAGATTGTTGGCGAGGCCGCCGGTGACGTTGCCCTGGTTCACGTGCGTATCCCAGCCGCCGACGTCGACGAAACCTAGGCGGTATTGATCGCGCATCAATGCGGCAATGCGCTGCGTTTCCTGCGCGAAGCCGGAGGCGTTCGGCGCGCCGCGGCTGGCGGCGGTCATTTCCTTTTGCAGATCCATCGATACCGAGCTGCGCAGGCTCAGGCCATCGGCAGCGGCGGAAGCAAGCGGCGTGTTCCTGTACATGCCGGCGAGGATGGAAGACTGGCGCTGGTCGAAATTCGCCTTGGTATTGCCCTTCAGCGAGATGTTGGGAATATCCTTGCCCGCACCCTGGAAGCTCAACGGCAGGCTGTTGGTGAAGGCGATGGCGGGTACGCCGGTAAGCTGGCTGGACAGGCGCGCAAGGAAGCCGGAGCGATAATTGCCGTTGGCGTTCAACGGTTCGCCGCGTTCGATGCTGTCCTGCGTTTCGAAGTGGCTGCGCGAGAGGTCGTCCGTGCCGGCAAATGGAATGAAGGCGATCTGTTTCTTTTCCCACAGCGGATAGATCGAATCGCGCAATACCGGATTCATGCCCCAATGCGCATCGAGTGGCAGTGCCGCGTTCGGGTTGTTGGCGTCCGGTTTGGCGATGGCGATGGTCGGGCGCGATTCGTAGTAGAAATCGCTGCTGTGGGGCACCAGGAAGTTGTTGCAGTCATAGCCGCCGCGCAGGAACACGAACAGGAAGCGCGGCGAGCCGGCGGGGGCTGCAAAGAGACGGCCGGAGAAAGACAGCGCAGGCAGTGTGGCGGCGCTGGCGGCGGCGAGCAGGAATTGGCGACGGTTCATGACGGTCCCTCTTTGGCTCAGCGGTAATTGAAATCAGGGGAGGACAGCAGAAAGGTATTCCACTCCGCCGGCGAGTTGGCCTTGGCCAGTGCATCGCGGGTGGCGCTGGAAAGTGTGGGTTCCAGGGTTTGCCGGAACAGCGCGGAGTTCAACATCGGTGGCTCGGCGCGTTGTACTCCACCGTCCGCATTGGCAAACAGGCGGTTGCGTCCGCTGCCGATCGCGCGCGCCACGTCGAAGCGTTTCGCCATCTGGCCCGAGCTGGACCAGCTTGCGTTGTCGCTGGGATAGCCGTCCGGCGTGATGTGGCCGTACAGCGGTTCGGCCATCTGGTTGAGCCAGTTCACCAGCGGATCGGCATCGGTGATCGGTTCGCCGTCGTAGCTCATGCGCATCGCGGAGGCCACGAATTGCATGGGGTCCTTGAATTTCTTTCCGGCACCGGTGGTGGCGTATTTGGAAAGGAACATGGTGCGCAGCACGGCGGCGATATCGCCATCGGTGTTCTGGAAGGTGTTGGCCATGGCATTGACCAGCGCGGGCGGCGGATCATCGGCAATGAAATAAACCGCCAGCTGTTGCGAGATGAAATGCGCACATGCCGGTTGATGCACGATCAGGTCCACGGCTTGTTCGATTTCATCAAAGCCGCTGCCTTTGATGGTGTGCCCAAGAAATTGCTTGGTGCTGTAGTCGTGCCGTGCCGGCAGGAAGACGAACAGGCCGTTGCGCACCACGCCAGGGCGCCGATTGAAAAAACGGCCATCAACGCCATCGATGATATTGGGGCCTTCGCGCGGCGGAATGATGCCGGCGCCAGTCAGGATCAACGATAGCTGCTGCACATCCTGTTGCGTGTAGCCGGCATGCACGCCCAGCGTGTGCAGTTCCATCAATTCGCGTGCGTAGTTTTCGTTGGTCTTGCCGCGCACGTTGTGTGCATTGTCCAGATACAACTGCATGGCCGGGCTTTCCAGCGTGGCCATCACCAGGTCCTTGAACTTGCCCAGCGCGTGCGGGCGGATGACGTTCTCTTCGTAATCGGTGGCGAACAGGCCCACGGCGGCCTTGGGAGCGTAGATATTGAAGTGGTTGAGCCAGAACCAGACCATCTGCTCTTTCAGCTGGTTCTGGCCGTAGATGGCGCGCAGCAACTCCACTTCCTCGCTTTGCTTGTAGAGAACGCGGCGATACATCTGGAAGTCTTTCTTGGCCATTTCCTTGGCGCTGGTGTCGGCGGCGTCGACCGCTTTGACCTTTTTCGCTTCGGCGCGATAGTCGGCGATGAGCTTGGCGGGCGAGGTGTTGTAGACCTCGTAACTGTTGATCAATGGCGCGATGGCGGCCGGCAGGGGATCATCGCCGCCGGCCAGTTGCTCGTCGAGAAAACGCGTACGGCCCAGTTCGCGATAGCGTTCGACGGTAACGCTGTCCAGCCCGAAGCTGGCGCGGCGCAGCCAGGCGATATCGTCTGCGTCGAGTGGTGCGTTGCCAGCGGCCCACAGCGGCAGCGCCGCGGCAAGCAACAGCAGGCCCAGGTATTTCAAGCGTGGTGTGGGCATGGTTGGTGGTCCCCCCTTGGCACATAGGCACTCAACGCCCGGTTGCCTGTTGCGCTGACCGAGCCAGGTGCGAGCGTAAGGAAATATTCGGCTGTGATTCACGAATTTGCGCCGTGTCTGTTAAAGCGCGGTTACCATCGTCGCTCCCACGGAGCTGAAGCATGCGCAAGACTTACGACCAGGCCTATTTCGACAAGTGGTATCGCGACCCCAGGCACGCCGTGCGTTCGGCAGCGGCATTGAAGCGCAAGGTGGCGATGGTAGTGGCGCAAGCCGAGTACTACCTGGGGCGGCCGATTCGCAACGTGCTGGATGTGGGTTGCGGCGAGGGTGTGTGGCGCGCACCGTTGCTGGCATTGCGGCCGGACGTGGCGTATCGCGGGCTGGATTCCAGCGAGTACGCGGTGCGCCGTTATGGCAGCCGCCGGGATATTGGCCTGGCGCGCTTCGGGCAGCTGGCGGAACTGCGCTTTGATACGCGTTTTGATGTGATCGTGTGCACGGATGTATTGCATTACCTCAAGCCGGCGGAGATTCGTGCGGGCTTGATCGGGATCGGGGAGATGCTGGAAGGAATTGCGTTCCTGGAGGTGTTT
The DNA here is from genome assembly GCF_036746095.1 of Dyella sp. NCBI lineage: Bacteria > Pseudomonadati > Pseudomonadota > Gammaproteobacteria > Lysobacterales > Rhodanobacteraceae > Dyella > Dyella sp. The sequence goes on along the minus strand of NZ_DAIOEU010000008.1, from coordinate 93,484 downwards.
ACCAATCGCGATGATCTGGAAGGCGACCGGCATGAGCTGACGCTGCGCTCACCGGCGTGGTACCTGCGGGAGTTTCGCGAGGTGGGCTTGTTGGCGTGCGGGTCGCATTGTTATCTGGGGCCGCGCTTGGAGCGGCAGGTGGCGGCGTTGGAGCGGGCTTGGTGATGGGTTGCCGTGGTCGTCATTCCGGCGAACGCCGGAATCCAGTTAAAACATGGCGTGCGAAGCACTCGACATAAAAAAAATAGGAGTGCTACGCACGATGTATTTGACTGGATTCCGGCCTTCGCCGGAATGACGATGGTGGGAGATGGCGCTAAAGGATGGAGGGGTAGAGGTCGACCCATTCGGGGTTGCTTTCCTCGATAAGGCGGAGTTTCCAGGCTCGCTTCCAGCCCTTCAATAGTTTCTCCCTGCTGATGGCAGATTCCATGGTGGCGTGAAGCTCGTACCAGACCAGCAGGTGGGCATGGTATTGATTGGAAAATCCGGGCGCGAGGTTGTTCTTGTGCTGCCAGGCGCGTTTGATCAAGTCGCTTGTAACGCCGATGTAGAGCGTGCCGTTTCTCTGGCTGGCGAGCATGTAAACGCAGGGTTGTCTTTGATTCCCGAAGGGCATGTCCTTGCCTTATCGTCATTCCGGCGAAGGCCGGAATCCAGTTAAATACGTCGTGCGAAGCACGCCTAACCTTTTATGTTGAGTGCTTCGCCCAACGTGTTTTTTACTGGATTCCGGCCTTCACCGGAATGACGGTGAGGGGATATGTGGTGTAAGGCGGTTACACCAGCATCACGCCAACACCCGCACTGCGCAGCGCCTCAATCATTTCCTCCTGCGCACTTTCATCGGTAATCACCGTATTCAACGTCGACACCGGCGTAATCACCGAAAGGCTGCGCTGCCCCAGCTTGCTCGCGTCGAACACCGCGATGGTTTCGCGGGAGACGCGGATCATCAGCGCATTGAGCGAGGCTTCCAACGGATCGGGCGTGGTGACGCCGACGGTGGGATCGATACCGTCCACGCCCAGAAACAGCTTGTCGGCGGAGATGCGCGACAGCGCCTGTTCCGCATCCGGCCCCACCAGTGAATAAGCAGTAGGGCGCAGCAAACCACCGAGCATCATCACGCGGATGTTGGGCAGGCCGGAGAGCTCCAGCGCGATGTTGAGTGCATTGGTCACCACCGTCAGCGACTCGAATTTCATCTGCCGGATCTGCCGCGCGATTTCCGCGGTGGTGGAGCCGGAATCGAGGATGATGGTGTCGCCGTCATGGATGAGCTTGGCGGCTGCCTGACCGATGCGCAATTTTTGCGCATGCGAGCGTGTTTCCTTGATGTTCAAGGGCACGTCGTTGGTGAAGGTCTGGGTGGCGGGCAGGGCACCGCCGTGCGAGCGGGCGATGGCGCCGACGCGGGCGAGGGATTCCAGGTCGTTGCGGATGGTGACGGTGGAGGTGCCGAAGCGGGTGGCGAGTTCCTCCACCGTGGCGCGTCCGTTGGCTTCGATGTATTCGACGATCAGGCGTCGGCGCTCTTCGACAAGCAGGCGTTGCGTGGGGGCGGCGGCGCGGGGTTCACTCATGAGGGGGCGAGCTTTAGCAGTCTGGCGGCGTTGTCATGGTATATCTTGCGCAGCACGCTGTCTTTCAGGCCCAGCCCGTAGATCGACCAGCGGCCTTGCGGGGGCACCTCGGCGGGGGCGTAGTCGAAGTATTCGTCCTCGGTTTCGAGAAAGCGGTAATAGATGTCGTAGAGCTCGTCGCAGAACAGCTGCTGCGGTACGTCGTCGCCGTAGGGCGAGGGCACGGCGTCGGTGCCGAACAGGATGCGGTCCTGGTATTTGTCGAAAAAGCGCTGCGCCGTGCGCGGCTGGCGGCCGAGTTCGCCGATGCGCGCGCTGATGTCGACCAGGGTGTTGGGGAAGCGGTCCAGGCAATCGGCCACCGCTTGAAGGTTTTCCGCCCAGTTGCCCACGTGCATCAATGCGAAGGTGGTCTTCGGGTGGCGGGCAATCACGCGGTCGCGCGCGGCGAGCAGTGCTTCGTTGCTGGGGAATTCCGGGCCGTAGAACGACCAGTCCGGGTGCTTGCTGAGTTCTTCGTAGCGCTCGTTGTGCTCGTCGGTCGGCAGGAAAAATGCTTCCGGATCGGAAACGTGCATGAATACCGGCATGTCGTAGGCGGCGCAGGCTTCCCACATCGGATCGAAGCGGCGATCGTCCACCGCGACGAGCGGGCCGCTGTCCAGCTGTTCGCGCAGGTACAGCCCCAGCGTTTTCAGCAGCTTCAAGCCGCGTGCGCCGATATGGTGCGCGTGCGCGATGGCATCGGCTTGAAACTGCGAATAGTTCGCGTGCGGAAAGTATTCGAATGACGGCTCGGTGAGTGTGATGAAGCGCCCCGGCGCGGCTTGATCGAACAGCGCGATGCTTTGCTCCAGGCCTTTGCCGACACCGCCAGTGAGATTGACCAGGGTGCGGATGCCTTTGCGATCCATCACCGGCAGCAGGTCTTCCGGCTGGGCGAACACGGTGATGTCTTCACCGACCGACACGCCGCTGCGCACGTGCGTGGACCAGGTGAGATGGGTGTGTGCGTCGATTACCGGGAAGGGTGGTTTTTCGATGCGCGTTTTCGGCACGCGCAACATGCTGCGCGGTTTGAAGTCTTTGAGGCGAAGGTCGTTCTTGCTGCACTCGGGTGCGGTTTGCAGCGGGTTTTTGCCGCTGGCTTGAAGGGTGCCGGCGCCGCGGGGTGGGGCACAGCAGAAGCAACCGGCGCGGGTTTGGGCGCGGAAGTACCAGGGTCGCGAGGCTGATTTTTGCTGGCGGTTTGGCATGGCTGACGAGTTGTCCAGATGCTCGGGGTAATACACACCGTCATTCCGGCGCAGGCCGGAATCCAGTTAAATACACCGTGCGCAGCACTCATCATTTTTCATGTCGTGTGCTACGCACGTCCTATTTGTACTGGATTCCGGCCTGCGCCGGAATGGCGGGCAAAGAACGCGCGTCAGCGCGGGTATTTCGCCATGATCTGATGCACCTGCCGCACCAGCGCAAGCGCCTGATCGAGCGGACGCAGCCACATATTGCGACCAAACATCACACCCGTCGCGCCGGCGGCCATGTAGAACTCCACCTTGCGCAGCACGGCGGCATCGTCGTCGTTCTTTTCGCCACCGGAGAACAACACCATGGTGCGGCCGGCCGAGCGCACCACGCGTTGCGTGCGGGTGGGGGCATCTTCCTGCAACGTGTCGTACGGCTTGGGCGTGTTGGCGGTGCTGTCATCGGGCTCATGCAATTTCACGATGTCCGCACCCAGCTCCAGCGCAACCCGTGCAGCGTAATCCTGCGCATACAGGCTGCCCTTGCCGCCCTTGGCATCGATCGCCGTGCCGCGCGGATACGACCACAGCACCAGTGGCATGCCGAAGCGTTCGCAATCCTGGCGCACTTTTTCGAACTGGCGAAACTCGTCGTGCTGGCGCGGCGAGCCGACGTACATGGTGTAGCCCACCGCATCCGCACCCAGGCGTACCGCGTCTTCCACCGAGGCGAACAGCGGCGAGGTGGCTTCCGCATCGCTGGGGATGTTGGTTTTGCCATTGAGCTTGAGAATCAGCGGAATTTGCCCGCACCAGTCGCCCAGGTACTTTTCCGCCAGGCCCACGCCCAGCGCGATCGCGGAGAAATTACCCTCCACCGCAAGGCGGAACTGATACTCCGGGTCGATCGCCGGAGGATTGGGAAAGAAATCCGTAGGTCCGTGTTCCAGCCCCTGGTCCAGCGGCAGCACTAATAAGCTGCCATTGCGGGGGCCATGGCCGTACATCAGCCGCCATAGGCGCGTGCGCTTGCCGTGGGAAAGAGCAAGCCTGGAAAATTTTTCGGAAGCTTTCGAAAGCTCTTGTAAGTGATCTTTCATTTCGAATACTCTTGAGTCGTCATCGAATGATTTCACATTCGGGCAAATCGGACAAAATGTCAAGTCTTCATAAGAAAACGAAAGAAAACGACATGCTGGCGGCCTTGCTGGAAAAGCCTGCCGAGGCCCAGCATGCCGCCGGCTATGCCAATACCCTGCGCGAGATCCTGCAACAGCCCGCCACCTGGCAGCACACCTTTCAGCGTGTGCATGACGCGGCGGCGCAAGCGCCGCTGGGCAAAGCCCTCGATCCGCGCCCGGCGCAGCTCGTGCTGACCGGCTCGGGCAGCTCCATCTATATCGGCGAATGCCTGGCGCCCCTGCTGCAAGCGGCGCTCGGCATGCCGGTGCAGGCGATCGCGGCGGGCACCTTGCTCACCCATTGGCGCAGCGTACTGCCGCCAGGGCCGGGCTTGCTGATCTCGATGGCACGTTCCGGCGACAGCCCGGAAAGTGCCGCGGTAGTGGATACCTTGCTGGCCGACGCGCCTGCGTGGCGGCATCTGGTGATCACCTGCAACGCCGAAGGCAGGCTGGCCACGCAATACCGCGAGGAGCCGCGCGTGAGCGCGCTGGTGCTGGACGAGCGCACCAACGACCGCAGCCTGGTAATGACCAGCAGCTTCACCAACCTGGTGCTGGGTGGCCTCGGCTTGCTGCGCGATGCCTTGCATGCCGAGGCCATCGAACAAGCTGCCGCGAATGCGCAGCGCATCGTCGATACGCATGTGGACGCGATCGCCGCGCTGGCCGCACGCGACCTGCACGCGGCCGTCTATCTCGGCAGTGGTGCGGCGTTCGGCGCCGCGCGCGAAGGTGCCTTGAAGATGCTGGAGATGACGGGTGGCAAGGTGGTCACGATGGCGGAAACCTTCCTCGGCCTGCGCCATGGGCCGATGTCGTTCGTGCATCCGCACACGCTGGTAGTCGCGATGCTGTCGGCCGATCCCACTGTGCGCCATTACGAATGCGATGTGCTGCGCGAGCTGTCGCGCAAGCAACTCGGCATGGCGAAACTGGTGGTGGGCGATGATATTCCGGCGGACTTGCTTTGCGCCGGCGACGTGGCGATCACGACCTCCGCCAGCGCGTCGAACCCGGATGTGCCGCCCTTGCTGGCGGGCGTGGTGGTGGCGCAACTGCTGGCTTTCTTCCGCTGCCTTGAACTGGGCGGCAAGCCGGATACGCCTTCCGAAGGCGTGCTGACGCGCGTCGTCGAAGACTTCGCGCTGCACGGAGCCGCGCCATGAGCACGCCGGCGCGCATCCTGGCGATCGGCGAGATCAACGTCGACTTCGTGTTCAAGGGCTGCCACGCCTTTCCCGCAGCGGGGCAGGAGGTGCTGGCGGAAGATTTCCTGATGACGCCGGGCAGTTCGTCGATGATCTGCGCGATGGGCCTGGCGCGCCTGGGCAATGCCGTGATGTTTCACGGCCTGCTGGGTGCGGATGCCTCCGGTGCGTTCTGCATGCAGGCCTTGCGCGATGCCGGCATCGACGTGTCGACGCTGAGCCCCGATCCTGCCTTGCGCACCGGCGTGACGGCATCGCTCTCTACCCGGCAGGATCGCGCGCTGGTGACCTACCCGGGGGCGATGTCGGAACTGCGCGCGGATGAAATCGTCGACGCGTGGCTGCAAAGTGCCGGCCATCTGCACATCTCCTCGTATTACCTGCAGAAAGGCTTGCGCGCGGATTGCCGCGAATTGTTCGCGCGTGCAAAGCGGGCCGGACTCAGCACTTCGCTGGATCCGGGTTTCGATCCGGCCCAGCAATGGGGCGCGGACCTGCTTGAGACCTTGAACGAGGTCGACCTCTTCCTGCCCAACGAAAAAGAATTGCTGGCCATTACCGGCTGCAGCGATTTGCACGCAGCCTTGCGCTTCGTGCAGAACGGGCGCACGCGCACCGTGGTCAAGCGCGGGCGGCTAGGTTGCACCAGCCTGCAAGGCGCGCAATGGCTGGACGTGCCGGCGTATGCCATCGATGCCGTCGATACCACCGGCGCCGGCGATTCCTTCGATGCCGGCTTTCTGCATGCATGGCTGCGCGAGATGCCATGGCTCGATTGCATGCGTTGGGGCAGCGCGTGCGGCAGCCTGTCCACGCGCGGCATCGGCGGCACCACGCGGCAAGCCACGGCGGATGAAGCGCAAAGGCTGATAAGGACCACGCCATGATCACCGTCGCCGGCTTCAATACCGCGATCGATCGCTTCATCCAGATCGACGCCTTGACGCCCGGCGAAGTGCACCGCATGCGTGCGGAAAAAATCTATCCTGGCGGCAAGGGAGTGCATGTGGCGCAGACCATCGCGGCGCTGGGCGAGCGCGTGCGGCTGGTCGGACCGGTCGACGATGCCTACGAGTCGTTTATTGCGCGCCAGTTGAGTGCGCGCGGTGTGTTGTTCCGTGGCGTGGAAATCGAAGGACATCTGCGTCAATGCTTCGCCCTGCAGGAAACAAGCGGCAGCATGACCGAAGTGCTGGGGCAAGGGCCGCAGCTCAGCCAGCTCGAGCAGGACGACCTGCTGCGCGAATTCGGCCGCAGCGCGGAGAAGAGCGATCTGGTGATTCTCTCCGGCAGCCTGCCGCGCGGCTTCGCCGATGATCTCTACGCCGGCCTGGTCGACTTTGCGCACGATCTCGGCAAGCCTTGCCTGGTTGACGCATCGGGCGAGGTGTTGCGCCAGGCCGTGGCCGCAAAACCCTTTTTGGTGAAGCCCAATCGTGACGAAATCAGCGCGCTAGTCGGTCATCCGGTAGTCGACGTCGAAGCTGCGCAGCTGGCAGTGACTGCACTGCGCGAGCGCGGCATCGCGATGCCGGTGGTGACGCTGGGCGAACTCGGTGCCATCGCCGCGGACGATACCGGCGTGTGGCACGCACAGCTTGCATCAAAGCCATTACGCAATGCGGTGGGTTCAGGCGATTGCTTTCTTGCCGGCATGGCGGTGGCGATCAAGCGCGAGCTGCCGCTGGAGCAGGCGCTGCGCTTGGCGGTGGCTTGTGGCGTGGCGAATGCGGAATCGGAAGAGACCGGGTATGCGGAGCGCGGCAGGGTGGATGCGCTGGTGCCTGGCGTGACAGTGCGCCGGCTTTAGCGGGTGCATAAGGAGGTTCGTGATGATGTTTTATATCGAACTTCAATCTGCCGAATCTTGCTCCCTCCCCTGTGCACAGGGGAGGGTTGGGGTGGGGTTGCATAGGCTTGCTGCAATGCCAGCCAACGCCTCATCGTCATTCCGGCGCAGGCCGGAATCAGGTTCAAACATGCGTCCGAAGGACACGTCATTTTTTATGCCGAATGCTCCGCACGGCGTATTCAAGCTGGATTCCGGCCTGCGCCGGAATGACGAGATCAAGCATTTCGCAAGATGGAATAACTTCACCTGCGCCCTCCCTTGCACGAGGGGAGGGAGTGATTTCCAGCAAGACAGGAGCTTTCAGCATCCACAACAAGTCCGCCGCGCAAGGGGATCTTTCGCTCGGACATGACACGCGCACGCACGGACCCGCTCCGTGCCATGCCGCAAAACAACACGGGAGGGTAGTTCCAGATGTTTGCGAAAAACACGGGATGCCGCGAAGCGACGCGCGGCACAACGGCCCCGGCTTGCCGCAAAAAAGCCTTGGCCTTGCAAATAACGATGGTGCTGGCGGGTTTGTCTCTGGCTGGATATGCCAGCGCACAAACTACCTCCAGTCATAATGATGCCGACCAGGCAACGACCAGGAAGCCGGTGAGTTTGCAGGCCGTCACGGTGACGGGTTCCAACATCCCCAGCGTGGACGTGGCAGACGCGCAACCGGTGGTGACGATCAGTGCGGCAGACATTCAGAAACAAGGCTTCGCCACCGTCGGCCAGTTATTGCAGAACGTTTCTTCCATGTCACCACCGGATCTGAGCCGCAGCGCGCCGGGCGATCTGGGCCCGAACCAGGGCGGCGCCTTTATCGACCTGCGTGGCCTGGGTGCAATGCGCACGCTGGTGCTGGTGGATGGTCAGCGTATTGGTGCCGCGCATGGCGGCTATACCAATATCAACGTGATTCCCACGGCCATCGTCGATCACATCGATGTGCTCGCCACCGGTGCTTCGGCGGTGTACGGGTCGGACGCGATTGCCGGCGTGGTGAACATCATTACCAAGAAAAACTTCAACGGCGTGCAGCTCGATACCTATAACGGCGAGTACGTGCCGCACGGCGACGGCCGCCAGACGCAGAGCAGCGTCACGCTCGGCAAGAGCACCGACAAATTCGGCGTCGTGCTCAGTCTGTCGTATCAAAACCAAAGCCCGGTTTGGGCGGATGATCGGCCGTTCTCGGCGTACCCGTATACCGCGCGGCATCCGTATTACGGGTTGAGTTCTTACGACACGCAACCGCAAATCCGCAATGCGCCGGCTTCGTTCGCCGGTGGCGGCAGGTTGGTGCTCAACCCTGGCGGCAATCCGATGAATCCTGCCGATTACCACAGCTATGTCGGCCCCACCTATGGAGCTGATGGCGATATCGTCAACCCCGGCGACCAGACCTACAACAACAACAACGCTCGCCGCACGATGGTGCTGACGGCCGACCGCACCAAGAACCTGTATCTGGACGCGCACTACAAGGTCACCGACAACATCACCTTCAAGTTCAACTACGGCTACAACGCCGACTACGAGTACGCCAAGTCCGGTGTGCCGCTGTTCTATTCCGGCATAGGCGGGCACGGCGCCTTTCCTTCGCTGCTGTCCCAATACAGCTATTACAACCCGGTGTATGGCGTGAAGGATCTCAGCATCGCCCAGCGCATCGCCGACGACAGCTATCGCAGCTACAACGATCCCAAGAATTACCGATACAGCTTTGGCGTGGATGGTGTGTTCAGTCTCGGCACGCACGATTTCAATTGGGACGTCTACATGTATGACAGCAAGATCAGCGGCGTGAACGTGCGCACGGGGTATTTCAACCTGGTCAATGTCGCCAACGGCCTGGGGCCGTCGTTCCTGCAGGACGGCACGGTGGTGTGCGGTACGCCGGCGCACGTGATTGCCGGTTGCGTGCCGATGAATCCGCTGGCGCCACTGACGCCGCAGATGCTCAACTACATCGCGATCGATAGCGTCGAGCATTACGGCAGCAACGAACGCGCATGGGTGGCCGACTTCGGCGGCAATCTGTTCGCGCTGCCGGGCGGCGACCTGACGTTCTCCACCGGTGTGCAGCATCGTGACGAATCCGGTTACGACAGCCCCGATGCGTTTGCCTATACGGGCGCATCCACCGATGGTGGCGTGGCGCCGAACAGCGGTGCCTACAACCTCAACGAGGCGTATGCGGAAATCAACGCGCCACTGCTGAAAGACTTGCCCGGCGCGCAAAGCCTGAGCCTGGACGTCGCCACGCGCTATTCGCGCTACAGCAACTTCGGCAGCACCACCAACAGCTCGTTCAAGCTGACCTGGAAGCCGATCAATGACGTGCTGTTGCGTGCCAGCTATGGCACGGGTTTCCGCGCGCCGACCGTCAACGATCTTTACCAGGGGCGCTATCCGGCCGGCACGTTCACCGATCCTTGCGATGCGGTGTACGGCTCTTCCGCGTACGGTCAAAGTCCGGTGGTGGCGCAGCGCTGCCTGACCGGCTTCGGTGGTATTCCAGGCGTGGCGGCGGATTTCCGCCAAACCGACAACACCGGTGTTCCCATCAACACACCGAGCGGCTCCGGCTACATGCCGAGTACCAACTGGACCGGCGGCAACCCGAAGCTGCGGCCGGAAACCTCGTACAACGGCGACATCGGCCTGGTCTACAGCCCGTCGTGGCTGCCCGGCTTCGATGCCACCGTCGACTGGTGGGCATACAACATCCGCAACCTGATCACCGGCATCAGCAATGACCAACTCTTGGCCGATTGCTACCAGTACAGCATCACCTCCGCCTGCGGCCAGTTCCAGCGCGATCCGGCTACAGGGCAGATCATCGACCTGCTGAACCTGGAAACGAACGCGGGCTGGATGAAAGAGCGCGGCTACGATTTCTCGGCCAATTACCGCTTCCCGCAGACGCGCTTCGGCGACTTCAAGCTGGGTATGAACGGCACCTATCTTACCGAGTTCAACATGCTGCCGACGGTGGGTTCCAACGTCGTCTACATGGCTGGCAACACGCAGAACTTCTACAGCGCATGGCGGCTACGCGGCAACGTGACGTTGAGTTGGAGCTGGCACAACTTTGGCGCCAGCTGGACGGCACGCTATTTTTCGCCGTACAAGTCCAATTGTGCATTCGATCCGTCGTTGGGTATCACGGCTTTCCCGTGTACCTTGCCGGACTATTACGCGCCGGGCGTGGGCGTAATGCCGCAGACGCAGGTTCCCTCAGTGACCTTCAACGACGTGCAGGTGTATTGGAACGCGCCGTGGAATGCGACCCTTTCGCTGGGTGCGAACGATATTTTCAATCGCGTGAGTCCGAACGTGTATGGCGGCTATGCGAGCGGGGATACGCCGTTTGATTTCAATTCGTCGTATGACCTGGGGAGGTTTGTGTATATGCGGTATCAGCAGAGGTTTTGAGGTTCGTCATTCCGGCGAACGCCGGAATCCAGTTCAAATACGTTGTGCGCAGCACTCAAAATCTTTATGTCGTGTGCTGCGCACGCCATTCTTTACTGGATTCCGGCCTTCGCCGGAATGACGGTGAGGCATGATTCGAGATCAGCGTAGACATGAGGCATTGCATGTATCGAACCCACTATAAAAAAGCATTGGCCGCGAGCCTGGCGTGCATATGGCTAGGTGCACACGCCAACGACACCGTCGTCCTCAACCCAGGCACACCCGCCTACGCCATCACCCAAGGCCAGGCCAGCTTCGGCAACGCCGCCATCGACGCGCAATGGCAAGTAGCAGACGGCAAGCTCTCCGCCATCACCATCACTGGCCGCGACAATGGACAAGTGCTGAAGGTCGACGAACTGTTCGCCTTGATGCTGCCCAACAAGCAAGCGATCAAGGCCGGCGATATGCAACTGCTGGTCCCGCCATCGGAACAGGTCTTAGCCGCCGATGCAAAAGCTTCCACGCTTGCCGATCGCCAACCTGGCAAGGCCGTCCGCGCCGTGTTCGGTGACGAAGATCATCGTTTCCGCGTGCAATGGTTGCTTATCCAGCGGGAAGGTTCACCTTATCTGCGCGAGCAGATCGTCATCACTGCGCTGAAGCAGGATGAACCGCTGACCGGCGTTTCGCTACTACCTTCCAGCATGGATCACGCCGAAGTGGACGGCGTGGTAAAGGGCTCGCCAGTCGTGGCAGGCAATCTCTACATGGGCCTGGAAAATCCACTCTCCGACAGCGAAGTGCGCGGCAAGCATGTGATGCTGTCGATGGCGCGCAGCCTGCCGTTGCGCAAAGGGCAATCCATCACGTATTCCGCCGTGGTGGGCGCGGTGCGCGATGGCCAGCTGCGCCGCGATTTCGCCACTTATGTGGAACGCGAGCGGGCGCATCCGTATCGGCCGTTCCTGCATTACAACTCCTGGTACGACATCGGTTATTTCACGCCATACACAGAAGCCGAAGCGCTGGATCGTATCAACGCCTTCGGCCAGGAGCTGACGGTGAAGCGCGGCGTGAAGCTCGACTCCTTCCTGTTCGACGATGGCTGGGACGATCGCTCCGGCAGCTGGAACTTCAGCAAGGATTTCCCGCATGGCTTCGTGCCGCTGAAGGAAGCCGCTGCCAGATACGATGCCGCGCCGGGCATGTGGTTGTCGCCATGGGGCGGGTACAGCACGCCGAAAGAGGAACGGGTAAAGAATGGCAAAGCGGCCGGCTATGAAATCGTCAACGATGGCCTGGCGCTATCGGGGCCCAAGTACTACCAGCGCTTCCACGACGTGGTGATGAAGCTGCTCAACGAAGACGGCATCAACCAGTTCAAGTTCGACGGCACCGGCAACGCGAACAGCGTGTTCCCCGGCAGTACGTTCGATAGCGATTTTGCCGCGGCGATCGAGCTGATCAAGGATATCCGCGCCGACAAGCCCGATACCTTCATCAACTTGACCACCGGCACGTGGGCCTCGCCGTTCTGGCTGCGCTATGCCGATTCGATCTGGCGCGGCGGCGAAGACGATTGGCATGCGGGCGTGGGTACCGAGCGCGAGCAGTGGATTACTTATCGCGACCAGCAGACCTACGAGAACATCGTGATCCAGGGGCCGCTGTTTCCGCTCAACTCGCTGATGCTCCACGGCATCATCTATGCGCAGATGAACAAGCGCTTGAATACCGATCCGGGGCATGACTTTGCCAACGAAGTGCATTCCTACTTCGCCACCGGCACGCAGTTGCAGGAGATGTACATCACGCCGTCGTTGCTGGGCAAGGATGACTGGGACATGCTGGCTGCTGCGGCGAAGTGGTCGCGCGCCAATGCCGACGTGCTGCGCGATTCGCACTGGATCGGCGGCGATCCGGGGCGGCTTGATGTGTACGGCTGGGCGGCGTGGTCGCCGGAGAAATCCATCATCACTTTGCGCAATCCGGATGCACGTTCGCAGACGGCGGTGATCGATCTGCAGCGGCAGTTGGAATTGCCTAAAGCTGCGGCACGCCTGTTCCATGTGCGTGATGTGTGGAAGAGTGGTGGCGATGTGCCGGCGCAGTTGGATGCTGATCGTGTGAGCACGGTCACGCTGGCGCCGTTCGAAGTATTGACCCTTGAACTGACGCCTTGAGGTAACCTCCGGCGGTTGTGCCATGTAACCCCATGGCCGTCATTCCCGCTTTCGCGGGAATGACGGCCATGGAGACGGCTGTTCTTTTCGAGGGATTCATGCAACGACGCGACTTTCTTCGATTCGCCGTGCTGACGCCGCTGGCAGCAGCACTTCCGCTGGCCGCGCAGGAAACCACCGCCAAGCCCGCCATCGAACCCACACCCGACGGCAAACCCCATCGCTTCGAACTCAGCCGGCAGCACTTCCTGCTCGATGGCGCGCCGTTCCAGATCCGCAGCGGCGAGATGCATCCCGCGCGCATTCCCAACGATTACTGGCGGCACCGTATCCACATGGCCAAGGCGATGGGCCTCAACACCATCGCGATCTGCCTGATGTGGAACTACTTCGAAAGCGAACCCGGCGTGTGGGACTTCAGCACCGAGAACCGCGATTTCGTGCGTTTCCTCAAGCTGTGCCAGGAGGAGGGCATGTGGGTGTATCTGCGCCCCGGCCCATATGTGTGCGCCGAGTGGGATCTGGGCGGCTTGCCGGCTTACCTGCTGCGCGACCCTTCCATCCGCGTGCGCACCAAGGACGATGCACGCTACATGCAGGCGGTGGAGCGCTACATGGATGCGATAGGGCCGAAGATCGCACCGTTGATGGCAAACAATGGCGGCCCGATTTTGATGGTGCAGATCGAGAACGAATACGCCTCGTTTGGACACAACACGGCGTATCTCTTGCGCTTGCGCACGATGTGGCAGGCGCATGGGATCGACGGCCCGTTCTCGATTGCCGATGGCCTGGGCCAATTGCAGAAGGCCGGCACCTACGTGCCCGGTGCCGCGCTGGGGCTGGATGGCGATACGGATTTCGCCGCTGCGCAGGATATCGCCGGGGATGCACCGGTATGGATGAGCGAAGGCTATCCCGGCTGGCTGACGCACTGGGGTGATTTCACGTTCCAGCACGGCAACTATCTGCCGACGCTGCGCAAGCTGATGGAACAAGGCCGCTCCTTCAACATGTACATGGTGCACGGCGGCACCAATTTCGGCTTCACGGCCGGCGCCAATGTGCGCAATGACTACGCCAATTTCGAGCCGGTGATCACCAGCTACGACTATGGCGCGCCGATCAACGAACGCGGCGATCCCACGCGCGATTACCACGCTTTCCGCAAAACCATCGCCGCGCATTTGCCGCATCCGCCGGCCGAGCTGCCGCCGCCGGTGCCGCTGGCGCATTTCCCCGAGTTGATCGCGCAGCCCTATGCGTCGATCTGGGATAACTTGCCGCTGCCGTCGCGGCTGGTGAAGAAGCCCGATCCGAATGAAATGCTGTTTGCGCAGAACCAGGGCATGGTGGTGTACCGCAAGACGCTGCTCAACGGTGGCATGCTCAACATGGAAGGTTTGCGCGACTACGGCACGATCTTCAGCGACGGCAAATACCTGGATTATGTGTCGCGCGTGAACAAACCTGGCTTGCATGTAAAGAACTACGTCGACATTCCACCGCCGGCGAACGGCGCCGGTACGGTGGTGGATGTTCTTGTCGACAGCTTCGGCCACGTGGGCTATGGCCAGGCGATGTACGACTTCAAAGGCATTGTCGGTGCGGTCACGCTGGATGGCGAGGAGTTGCACGGCTGGCAGGCGCACAGCTTGCCCTTGGACGACACTTACATTGCCGGCTTGCCACCGATGCGTGCGGATTCGCCGTCACGCTTGCGTCCGGGCATGTTCTTCAAGGCGGTCTTTACGCTCGACAAGGTTGGCGATTGCTATATCGACATGAGCGATTGGGACAAAGGCTATGTGTGGATCAATGGCCATTTGCTGGGGCGCTATTGGCGCATCGGGCCGCAGCAGCGATTGTTCTGTCCGGGTCCGTGGCTATGGCGCGGGCGCAATGAAGTGCTGGTGTTCGATATGCACAAGGTTATGCCGACGGCGATCCGGTGCAGCGATCGGTTGTGAGGATAGGTGGCGTACCTTGGATGCGCCAATTCCCCTCACCGTCATTCCGGCCTTCGCCGGAATGACGGTAGGAAGATTTACGTAATGCATTAAACGCGGGCGTCAAAATTGAACGTGCGCCCGCAAACCCGCAAATCGCGCCGGCCCACGATCGCGGTTGTAGCCAGGATTGCGGATGAACTGCAGATCCGGGCTGATGGTGAGGTGATCGACTACCGCGATGCTGTAATACACCTCGGCAATCTGCTCCGGCCCATAACGCAGCCCACCATCGCCGAGCAGAAAACCCTGGCCGCCCAGCTGCAGATACCGGGCATGCTCGCGCGAGATACCGTCGATGGCGATGCCTACGCCAAGCCGGTCATCCGAACGATGCCAATGCGCGCCGGATAACTGAAAGCCGCCACTGAGCAAACGGTCGACCTCGGTGAAGACGAAGGATTCTGCATGGCCATCGTTCCACCCGGCACGCATGAAGAAACCGGTGTCGCCGTTGTCCGCAACCGGCAGCTCGCCGTTGATGCCGAAGCCGAACTTGTGCCGGCCAGGCTTGTCATCGGCATGGATATCGGGCACCTGCCCGGTGAGTTGGGCGATCTCGATGGCTTGTTGGTAAAAGCCAAAGTTGCCCTTGTCGTAATACCCGAGCAAACGCAGCGCCCAGCCATCGGGTTTCGGCTGCAACGTCAATTCAAGCTGCTGTCCGCTCGATGCGCCGAGTGATTTCACCAGCGCCTGTGCATTCGCTTCCACCGGCATGCGATAGATGCCATAGCGCAGCGCCCAGCCCTTCATCATCCAGCCGATCATCACGCCGTCGGTATAGCCGCGCGTATCGGAGGCAAAATCCCAGGCCGTGTTGTTCCACAGCGACCAGTTCATGAACTGCGTGCGCGTGGCGTTGGCGTAGCGGTTCTTGTCGAAGTCGTCGTTGGCGGCCATCAAGCCAATTTTCACTTCGATGTGCTTGACCGCTTCGCGGCCGGGCAACTGATCCTGGCCGCGCTGCACGTCGGTCGTTTCGTCGCCCAAGGGCAGCACCCAGCGTACAAAGTTGCGCGCCACGTAGGGCCGCTTGCCCAGGCTGGACACACCGGAGCGGATGATGTCGCCGTTGGTGAGTCCGCCCATTCCGGTGGCGTTGCTCACGCCTTCGCCTTTGAACATTTCCACGTCCCAGTAGTACTGGAAGTGCCAGGGCAGGGCGATGCCGAAGTAGGCGCCAAAAGTATGTGAGCGCGCCGTGGAGCCGTCTGGTTTCAGGCTGAGCGGGCTCGCGTAGGGCGAGTGCACGCGCGACTGGTTCTGGTCGACGAAGGTGTATTGCGCGCCGAGCCATTGGGGAATGAAGAGCGGGGCATCGCCGGCGTGCGAGCACAGCGGTAACGTTGCCAGTAGCAGGCATGGCAGGAGCTTGCGATGGCGTTTCGGCGTTGTGGTCATGAGTCAGTGACAAACAGGCCCGGGTGCGGTGGCGATGCTGCAGGGTGAATGACGAGGTGTCAAAGCTATGCTTGCGCCCGAACTCGCCTCCCTCCCAGAGGCAGCGGCGGGTTCGATAAGCCATAAAAAAGCCGCCTTGCGGCGGCTTTTCCATTCAATTCACGCGTTCCCGTCAACCAGCACTACGCGAAGCCTTCTTGCGATCGTTCTCGGTCAGGTGCTTCTTGCGCAGGCGGATTTCCTTCGGCGTCACTTCGACCAGCTCGTCGTCGTCGATGAAGTCCAGCGCCTGTTCCAGCGAGAACTTGGTCGCCGGGGTCAGCTGGATGGCATCGTCCTTGCCCGAGGCACGCATGTTGGTCAGCGGCTTGGGCTTGATCGCGTTGACGGTGAGGTCGTTGTCCTTGGCGTGGATGCCGACCAGCTGGCCTTCGTACACGTTGTCGCCTTCGGCGGCGAACAGCTTGCCGCGCTCCTGCAACGGCCCCAGCGAATAGGCGGGCGTGGTGCCGCCGGCGTTCGCGATCATCACGCCGTTGAGGCGCTTGGCGATCTGGCCTTCTTCCTTCGGGCCGTAATGGTCGAACACGTGGAACAGCAGGCCCGAACCCTGGGTGAGGGTCTTGAACTGGTTCTGGAAGCCGATCAGGCCGCGCGCCGGAATCATATATTCCAGGCGCACGCGGCCCTTGCCGTCCGGTTCCATGTTCTTCAGCTGGCCCTTGCGCACGCCCAGGCGCTCCATCACCGGGCCCTGGTGGATTTCTTCCACGTCGACCACCAGCTGCTCGAACGGCTCCATCTTCTGGCCATCGATTTCCTTGATGATCACTTCCGGACGCGACACGGCCAGTTCATAGCCTTCGCGGCGCATGTTCTCGATCAGCACCGACAGATGCAGTTCGCCGCGGCCGGAGACCAGGAACTTGTCGGCGTCGGAGCCCTGTTCCACGCGTAGCGCCACGTTGTGCACCTGCTCGCGCTCCAGGCGGTCCTTCAGCTGACGGCTGGTGAGGAACTTGCCGCCAGAAAGGTCCTTGTTGCCGGCGAACGGCGAGTTGTTCACCTGGAAGGTCATGCTGATCGTCGGTTCGTCGACGGTCAGGGCCGGCAGCGCTTCGGGCTTGTCCAGCGCGCACACGGTGTCGGAAATGGTGAGTTCCTGGATGCCGGAGATGGCGACGATGTCGCCGGCTTCGGCGCTGTCCTGCTCGATGCGCTCAAGGCCCAGGAAGCCGAGCACCTGCAGTACCTTGCCCTGGCGCTTCTTGCCGTGGCGGTCGATCACGGCCACCGGCATGTTCTTCTTCAGCGTGCCGCGCTGGATGCGGCCGATGCCGATCACGCCGACGAAGTTGTTGTAGTCCAGCTGGCTGATGCGCATCTGGAACGGACCGTCCGGATCCACTTCCGGCTTCGGCGCGTGGTCCATGATGGCCTGGTACAGCGGCGTCATGTCGCCTTCGCGGGCGTCCTGGTCGAGCGAGGCGTAGCCGTTCAGCGCCGAGGCGTAGACGATCGGGAATTCCATCTGCTCCGGCGTGGCGCCGAGGCGGTCGAACAGATCCCACACCTGCTCCACGACCCATTCCGGACGGGCGCCCGGACGGTCGATCTTGTTGACCACCACGATCGGCTTGAAGCCCATCGCGAATGCCTTCTGCGTGACGAAGCGGGTCTGCGGCATCGGGCCGTCCATCGCGTCGACCAGGATCAGCACGGTGTCCACCATCGACAGCACGCGCTCCACCTCGCCGCCGAAGTCGGCGTGGCCTGGGGTGTCGACGATGTTGATGCGGTTTTCACGCCACGTGATGGCGGTGTTCTTGGCCAGGATGGTGATGCCGCGTTCTTTTTCCTGGTCGTTGCTGTCCATCACGCGTTCGGCCAGCACGGTGCGTTCGGACAGGGTGCCCGACTGCTTCAGCAGCTGGTCGACGAGGGTGGTTTTGCCGTGGTCGACGTGGGCGACGATGGCGATATTGCGCAGATTTTCGATGGACATGAGTGCCAGGCTTGGGCGGGCTGTAGGGCCGCCGCACAGGTTTTGGTCAGGGTTAACCTGTGGATTATACGGGGTTATGTGACAGGTTGCTTGCGGGGGCTTTTGCTCCCTCTTCCCTCCGGGGAGAGGGCTGGGGTGGAGGGTCAACCTTGAGGGATCGATGTATTCGCCACGGGGCCGTCATTCCCGCGCAAGCGGGAATCCATTTTGATCTTCGCCTTGCCGCGTCATTTCGCGACTTGAAGCATTGCCTGCGGCGCTTTCGGTCCCTAATGGGACCTGGTCACTTTCTCTTTGCGTGCCCCCACCCGCTTCGGGAACGCGGGCGAACAGCGCATGCTGGCCCGAAGGGCTGAGGGGCAGCATGCCCGGGGTAAAAGAAAGTAACCAAGGAGAAGGCCACTCCAACGGACGCGCTTGGCGGGCATCCATGCCCGCCAAGTCCGTGAAGGGCAGGCGCGCGTCCTGCGCGGCCAGTTAGCGGCGCATGCGCCGCTAACTGGCTTGTTCTTCGCGTAAGCATTGCTTGTGCAATGACTGTCAGGCCTCCACGTCTTCCTCTTCTTCTTCGTCCTCTTCATCTTCTTCGAACTGCGCCAGCTCTTCGACGCGCACGAAGTTGGCGGCCTCGTCGGCGAAGACGATGTGCTTGCCGTCGGCGCACATCGGGCGCACGGCTTGTGCCTTGTTGCCGCCGTCGAGGATTTCCACCAGGGCGAAACAGACCAGGGCGGCGGCGCTTTCTTCGCCGCTTTCGTCGTAGACGGCAACCCAGCCGTTGGCGGGAAGGATCTGCAGGATGTTCGTTTGCTTGGACATGGCGGCTCCGCGTGCTTGAAAGGCGCGCAGCTTGCCCGGCGTGCATGACATTGGCAAGCGCGCAGGCGGATGTACACGCCGCGGTGCGAAACCCATGCCCGGCAGGCGAGATGGAACACGCCTGTCACCACAAATACCGCCACCTTCTTGATCGCGGTTGCATGCGCTTTCGCCGTGCGCTCCTCAATTCCGAAACGGTCGGCAATTTGCTTGTTGAGAAACCTTCCGCAAGCCATGCCCGCACGCGGTATGACTGCTTGGCCAAACGTGCGAGGCGTGCAGCAAGATCCGCGGGCGCGGACATGACCGTGGCCGGCGCTGTCGCCAGATGCGGCGCGGCATGTTGTACTTTCGTGCGATGGCAGCCCGGCGCGGGCTTGCTATGGCGGGAAAACGACCATCCATTACTCGTTGAAGAGCATCGCCGCGCCGGCCTCTTTTGACTGGGCCACGCAGGCGTTTGCAAAGGAACCTTCGATGCAAGGGGTCGATTTCGTGCAAGGCGAAGTGAGCGTCACCACGCATCGCGACCACGATGATTTACTCAGTTCGGGCCTCGGTCTCGATGGCCTGAAAGGGGCGCCGGCACCATTTGCCAACCCGGCCCATCCCACCTCGCCGGAACTGCGCCGGCGTGCGATCCAGACGAGCTGGAAGGGCATTGCCGATCTCGGTCCGCTGGGAGGATATGGCACGGTTTACGGTGGCGTGCCCGATGTGCCAGGGCGCGAATACCAGGCCTTCGCAAAAATTCCCGGCGCGTATCAACCGCATCGGGTGCTGGTGCAGGTGCCGGATCATTTCGACCACGCGCATCGCTGCCTGGTGGTGACGGCGTCGTCCGGGTCGCGCGGTGTTTACGGCGCGATCGCACTCGCCGGTGCATGGGCCCTCCCGCGCGGATGCGCGGTGGCGTATACCGACAAAGGCACCGGCTCCGGTTATTTCGACTACGCCGACAACAGTGGCGTGGCGTTGAATGGCGAACGCGCCAAGCGCGGCACGGCGATGCTGGAGTTCGAGCCGGCCGAAACGAAAGGCGAGGGCATAGCTTTCAAGCACGCGCATTCGGGCGACAATCCCGAGGCCGATTGGGGACGCGATGTGTTGCAGGCGGCGCAATTCGGCCTGGCGATGCTGGATCGTGCGTTTCCCGCGCAGGCGCCGTTTACGCCGCAGAACACCAGGATCATCGCGACCGGGCTTTCCAACGGCGGCGGCGCAGTGTTGCAGGCGGCGGGAGCGGATGCGCATCACATGCTCGCTGGCGTCGTGGCGCTGGAGCCGAACGTGCACATGCCTGACCGCGGCAGCGCGCTGTATGACTACGCCACCGAAGCGGCGATGTGGCTGCCGTGCGCCTTGATGGATGCGCGCTTTGCCTCGGCGCCGTTTGCACGCGATGCCAACGGTGCGCCCCATGTGGCATGGGCTGCGCGTTGCGCGAGCCTGCATGCGCAAGGTCTGCTGAAAGCCGCCGCTCCCGAGCAGCAGGCGGCCCAAGCGCATGCGCATCTGCGCCGCGCGGGATGGACGGATCAGGCGATGGCCACCGCGGCGGCGTCGACCGCGTTGGATTTGTGGCGTGCAATCGGCGCGGCGTATGCGTCGGCCTATCTGCATCGCGATGCCGCCAACATGCCGTGCGGTTATCACTATGCTGCCGTGGTCAACGGCAAGCCGGCCGTCGCCGACGAAGCCACGCGCGCGAGTTGGTGGGCGGATGGGTCCGGCATTCCGCCGGGCCATGGCATCGGCCTGCTCGGTGGTACCGATGCAAGCGCCGATCCGCATCTGGTCGGTATCACATGCCTGCGCAAACTGTGGACAGGCAACGATGCCGATGCGCGGGCTTTGCATGCATCGGTGCGTGCACTGGCGGCGAAGTTGCCGCGCAAGGATTTGCCGATGTGGGTGTTGCACGGGGCGAGCGATGGTTTGCTGCCGACCGCGTTTACCTCCGAACCCTATGTGGCGTGGCTGGAGGCGGAAGGCCGGCAGCCGTTGTATTGGAAGGTGCCCTATGCGCAGCACTTCGATGCGTTCCTGGCGTTGCCGGGGTTTGGCGACAAGCATCTGCCGTTGCTTCCTTATGGCTATGTGGCACTCGATCGCTTGTGGGCGCATCTGTTCCAGGGTCAGCCTTGGCCGTCCGCGTTGCCGACACCCGCGGGCACGGCGCGTGGTGCCGGGGCGTTGCAGAAGGGCATGCTTGGCTTGTGATGACCGTGCCGCACGACGGGGATGAAATCGCAGCTTCTTGTGGTTTCTGGTGCTGGCATTTCATCCGGCCCAAGGGGATATGGCCCGACTTGTTACAACCGGCCTTCGCTGGCGTTATCCTTGCTGGCCGCAGCCCTTCGGGGCATCCGAGCTCCGCAGAACCTTCAAGGAATACCCATGGCCATCAATGTCACGATCACTACCAACCGAGGCCCCATTCACCTGCGCCTGCACGAAGACAAGACTCCGGTGACGGTGGCGAGTTTCGTCAACCTGGCGCGTCGCGGTTATTACGATGGCCTGTCGTTCCACCGCGTGATCCCCGACTTCATGGTCCAGGGCGGTTGCCCGGAAGGCAGTGGCCGCGGCGGCCCGGGCTACCGCTTTGAAGACGAGTTCCATCCCACGCTGAAGCACGACAAGCCGGGCATCCTGTCCATGGCCAACGCCGGTCCCCGTACCAACGGCAGCCAGTTCTTCATCACCCATGGGGCCACGCCCTGGCTCGACGGCAAGCACAGCGTGTTCGGCGAAGTGGCCGGCGGTGACGACCAGAAGGTGGTCGATGCGATCAAGCAGGGCGACACCATCGAGAAAGTGACGGTGGAAGGCGACGTGGATGCCTTGCTGGCGGCGCAGGCCGAGCGCGTGAAAGAGTGGAACATGGTGCTTGATCAGCGCGGTTGAGTGCCGCTTCCCATCGCCAGCAACTTCTGCTCGTCATCTCGGTTTTCGCGGGCATGACGGTTGCGGGGTTTCCGGCGAGCCGGCGCCTTCGGGCAGCGGTATGTTGAAGAAGCCCGTGCTTTCACGCCACTGTTACGCATGTGTAGGCACGTCCACATAGAATCCACCTGCTTGGATTCATTCCCAAAGGAGAACAGCCATGTCGTTACTCGACAGTTTGGGCAGTCTGTTAGGCGGCAATCAGGGTGAGGGTGCCGGTTCGCTGATTTCGATGGCCGGACAGTTGATCCAGCAGGCCGGTGGCGTGCAGGGCCTGGCCGACAAGTTGCAGCAGCACGGCTTGGGCGATGCGGTGCAGTCCTGGATCGGCAGCGGTGCCAACCAGGCCATCTCCGGCGATCAACTCAATCAGGTGTTGCAGAAGACCGGCCTGGATTCGGTGGTCAACCATGCAGCCGGCAAGCTGGGCGTCGATCCGGGCCAGTTGATCGGCCAGTTGGCGCAGGTATTGCCGCATGCGGTGGATCACGCCACGCCGGATGGCCAGGTGCCTGCGAGCGGTGGGGGTTTCGACCTCTCCATACTGGGCGGTCTCGCCGAAAAGCTGCTCGCCGCACGCCCCGCCTGAGCGGTACGCGCTGAACAAAAAAAGCACGGCGGAAAAACCGCCGTGCTTTTTTGTTGCCTGCAAGAAACGGCCGGCCTCAGTGCTGGATGAAGCGCAGCAGATACAACAGGACGATCGCGCCGACGATCGACATGATGAAGCCTGCCGTGTGGAATTTCTGCCCTGGCTCCGGCTTCTTGAACAACATGCCGATGAAGCCGCCGATGACCGAACCGACGATACCCACGATGGTGGTCATGATGAACCCCATGTGCTCGGCGCCCGGCACGATCCAGCGGGCGATAAGACCGACGATGAAACCGACAATGATCGACCAGATGATACTGAACATGGATATCCCCTTGCGTCTTGAAAGACGTTGCTGTTGATCACATGACACCCCTCCGCCCGGTCTTGCGGCGGCCCCGCGCCATCATGCCAGCGAGCGATCCTGGATCAACAGGAATTTTCTGGGTCTGTCCCTCCGTCCTCGCGGGACCACGCATCGCTACATGCTAAAATCCGCCGGTTTGCTGTCCTGCACCCCATCGAGGAAAGCCATGCCCCAGCTCGCCCAGCGCATCGGCCGCGCCAAACCCAGCGCGATCATGGTCATCGCCGAAACGGCCAAGCAGCTCAAGGCCGCCGGCCGCGACATCATCAGCTTCTCGATCGGCGTGCCGAACTTCCTGCCTGGCGAACATGTATACGCAGCAGCCCGCGAGGCGCTCTCGCATGACAGCGGCCAATACGGCAGCAACCGCGGTTCGGATGCGCTGCTGGATGCGTTCCTCAAGCACATCGAGGCATTGGGCTTTACCGGCTACGGACGGTTGAACCTGTCGGTGGGCATCGGCGCCAAGCAGGTGCTGTACAACCTGGCCGAGGCATTGCTCAACGACGGCGACGAGATCTGCTTCCCGGCACCGTACTGGACCACCTATCGTGATATCGCCGACATCGTCGGTGCGAAAGCCAACGTGCTGCATTGTGGTCCCGACCAGAACTACAAGCTCACGCCGCAGCAGCTGGAAACCGCGCTGGGGCGCAAGCCGAAAGTGTTCCTGTTCAACAACCCGTCCAACCCCACCGGCATGGTCTACACGCGCGAGGAAATCGCCGCGCTGGCGGACGTGCTGGTGAAGTATCCGGATACGTGGATCGTCACCGACGACATCTATAACTCGATGGTGTTCGATGGCATCGGCTATCACAACTTCGTGTTCGCGCGGCCGGAATTGCGCGATCGATTGATCTTCGTCGATTCGATTTCCAAGACCTACGGCATGCCGGGTTGGCGCGTCGGTCTGATCGCCGGGCCGGAGAACGTGGCCAAGGCAGTTACCACGCTCAATTCCAATCACATCACCAGCGTGCCGGAAGTGATCGCGGCGGCAGCCATTGCCGCCTTCAGCGGTCCGCAAGACGTGCCACAAGCCAAGTGCAAGGAATTCGCAGGCAAGCGCGACGTGGTGCTGGCGGCGCTGGCGAAGATTCCCGGCGTGGTGTGCCCGCGACCACAAGGCGCGTTCTATGCGTTCCCGGATATCTCGGTGGCGTTCGGCAAGAGCCACGACGGCACGCGCATCGAAACCGACGTGGATTTCTGCGCCGCCTTGCTGGGCGCCAAAGGCGTGGCGTGCGTACCGGGCTCGGCCTTTGGCGAACCGCGTGCCATGCGCATTTCCTACACCTGCCCCACGGCACAGTTGGAGCCAGGCCTTGCACGTATTGCCGAGTTCTTCGCCGAGCTGAGTTGATGTGTTCACCCGGCCCGCGTCGTTACGACGCGGGCTTTGTCGTTTTATGCACCTGAAGGAGTTGCCACGATGAAAGCCCCCGTTCGTGTTGCCGTGACCGGCGCAGCCGGCCAGATCGGTTACGCCCTGCTGTTCCGTATTGCCGCCGGCGACATGCTCGGTCCGGATCAGCCGGTGATCCTGCACTTGCTCGAAATCACGCCCGCACTGCCTGCGCTGCAAGGCGTGGTGATGGAGCTCAACGATTGCGCGTTCCCGCTGCTGGCCGGCGTGGTCGCCACCGATGACGTCAATGTCGCTTTCAAAGATGTCGATTACGCCCTGCTGGTCGGTGCGCGTCCGCGCGGTCCGGGCATGGAGCGCAAGGATCTGCTCGAAGCCAACGGCGCCATCTTCGCGCCGCAGGGCAAGGCGCTGAACGATCACGCCAAGCGCGACGTGCGCGTGCTGGTGGTCGGCAACCCGGCCAATACCAACTCGCTGATCGCACAGCAGAATGCGCCCGATCTCGATCCGAAGTGCTTCACCGCGATGGTGCGCCTGGACCACAACCGCGCGTTGTCGCAGCTCGCCGAAAAGACCGGCAAGCACACCACCGACATCAAGAAGGTCACCATCTGGGGCAACCACAGCTCCACCCAATATCCGGACTTGCACCACGCTACCGTCGGCGGCAAGCCGGCGCTGAGCCTGGTCGACCAGGCGTGGTACGAGAAGGAATTCATTCCCACGGTGCAGCAGCGCGGCGCCGCGATCATCAAGGCGCGTGGTGCTTCCTCAGCTGCTTCGGCCGCGTCCGCCGCGATCGATCACATGCGCACCTGGGCGCTGGGCACCGCCGAAGGTGACTGGGTGTCGATGGGCATTCCGTCCGACGGTTCCTACGGCATCCAGCCGGGCGTGATCTACGGCTACCCGGTGACGGTAAAGAACGGCAAGTACGAAATCGTGCAGGGTCTGGAGATCAACGATTTCTCGCGTGCACGTATGGATGCCACGGATAAGGAACTGCGCGAAGAGCGCGCGGGTGTCGAGCATTTGTTTGCGAAGAAGTAATCGTTAGCTTCGCTATTGCCGGGCAAACGGCCACCCATCCGGGTGGCCGTTTTTCTTTGCAGGTTGGGTTACCCCCGGATCAAGGCAACCCAGCTACGCAACCGTCGTCAGAACCCGGGCGGCGCGGTTTGCGCAAAGCTTGCACGGCGTGCGATCACCTCGTGCCCGCGCATCACATTGGCAAACGAAGCGAGGATGTCTTTGCTCTCAGGATGGTTGGCCAGGTACGCGATGATCGGCGCCAGCTCCAGGTCGGCAAGGCTTAGCCGTTCGCCGACGAGGTAGTCCCGCTCGCCATACGCACGATCGAGAATCGTCAGCTGCTTGTGCATGTCGACGATGGCGCCGTTGATCACGGCGCGATTCGGTGTGCCGCCGGGGCCCTTCGGCAACGCGAATTGCAAGACGAAACGGCGGATCATGGCGTCGTAGCCGTAGCAGTTGATGCTGCTGATCCATTGTTCGGCCCTGGCCCGCTCAGCCGGCGTGTCCGGCATCAGCCTGGGGCCCGGATGGGCTTCGTCGATGTAGCGCAGGATGGCTGGCGATTCGAACAGCACGAAATCGCCGGCGCGGAAGGCGGGGATTTTGCCGAAGGGGTTGAGTGTGTTGACGACGTCGCTATGCGGTGGCTGCGGGTCGAGGGTATAGGAGATGCCTTTTTCGATCAGCGCCATGCGCACCGAACGCACGTACGTGCTGCGCGGGTCGCCCACCACGCTGATTCGGCTTTCCGTCGGTTGCGGCTTGCCGGCCAGCATATGCGCGAGGCTTTCGAGGGAGGAGGTCCAGCCGCCTTGATGCGAATCGCGCACGTCCTCGCTGGCAAAACCGGCATGGTCGAGGGTCAGCTCGGTGCGTTCTCCGCGTTCGGCGAAATGCAGGGTCACCAGCGTTTCCGGGCCAAGCTCGCCGTTTGCCAGCCAGGCCCAGGTGAAGGCGATTTTTTCGTGCGGAACAAGTTCGCGGAATTCGCCGACCACCATGTATACCGCGCCGGCCGGCGAATGCATTTCGTAGCGGTATTTGCCGCCGGTTCGCGCATCGATATCGGCGCGCGGGATGCTAAAACCTTCGGGGCCGAACCAGCTCTGGATGGCCTCTTTGCTGGTGAAGATGTTGTACAGTTTTTCTGCTGGCGCATCGAAGATGCGATTGAACGTGAGTGAGAGAGGTGTCATGGGCGTGAGGTCGAGGAAATAGACCATACGCTAAGCGGAGCTTGATGCCGGGTCTGTCGGGCGCAGCTGAAAAACGGCCTGCGGGTGCGCCTTCAGAAGGGGTGCTCTATTCCTACGCACGCATGGGCAGGTTTGCGGCCCAGCCCGCGTTGCCGGTGGGCATGACGCGCCTTGTCGTCAGTCGCTGATGGTGCGCAACTGGCTGCCTTCCGGGCCGACGCGCAACACCGAGCCTTGCTCGTACCAATCACCCAGCACGATGCGTTCTGCCGTTTGGCCGTCCAATTGAAAATGATGAATCGCAGGGCGATGCGTGTGCCCGTGGATCAGGTGCGTCACGCCTGCGTTGTGCATGGCCTGGGCGACCGCGTCGGCGTTCACGTCCATCAGTGTTTCGTCCGCGCCGCTGGTGTAGCTGCGGCTTTCGGCACGAGCTTTCGCGGCCAGGGTGCGGCGCGCCTCCAATGGCATGGCCAGTACTTGCGCTTTCCACTCCGGCGAGCGCAGTTGGCGACGCAGTTGCTGGTAGGCGACGTCGTCGGTGCAGAGCACGTCGCCGTGCATCAACAGCGTGGGGGTACCGTACAGATCGTGCACGGCACCGTCTTCGATCAGTGTCATGCCGGCGCGTTTGGCGTAGGTTTCGCCGAGCAGGAAATCACGGTTGCCGACGATGAAATACACCGGCACGCCGGCATCGCGTACGGCCGTGGTGGCGCGTGCGATGCGATTGGGAAGCTTGGCGTCGTCATCGTCGCCCACCCATGCCTCGACCAGGTCGCCGAGGATGTACAGCGCATCGGCCTGGCGGACTTCGTCGCCCGCGAGATAGTGCTCGAATAGCGACGTGATATGCGGACGGCTATCGTCCAGGTGCAGGTCGGAAATGAACAGTGCGGTCATTTTTTTGACTTGCGCGGTGCCGGCGCCGGTTTCACCGGGGCTGGTTTTGCAACCGTGGCGGGTGCGGCCGGCGCTTCCTCGCCGATCACGCTTGCGCTTTCGATCACCACCAGCGGCGTGGGTACGTCCGCAGCGAACGGTCCCTGTGCATGCGTGGGCAGTGCGGCGATCTTGTCGACCACGTCCATGCCCTTGATCACCTTGCCGAACACGGTGTAACCCCAGGTGAGGCCGCTCTGATTGCCGACATAGTCCAGGCGGCGGTCATCCACCAGGTTGACGAAGAACTGCGACGTGCCCGAATTCGGGTCCGCGCCGCGCGCAACGGCGACGGTGCCGCGCAAATTGGAAAGACCGTTGTCCGCTTCGCTGGGTACGGGTGAATGCGTGCGGCGCGGTTGCAACTCGGCGGTGTAGAGGCCGCCTTGAATGAGATAGCCGGGGATGACGCGGTGGAACACCGTGCCGGCGTAAAAACCTTCGTGCACGTAGCGCAGGAAGTTCGCCACGCTCTTGGGCGATTTGTCTGCGTACAGCTCCAGCGTGATGTCGCCTTGCGAGGTGTGCAGCGTCACTTCCGGATTGGCGGCCGCGGACGTGGGAGCGGGAGCGGGGGTGGTAGCAGCGGGCTTGGCGGTCTGCGCAACGGCCAGCGGCGCAGCGAACAGGAAGAGGGCAGTCAGCAGGTACTTGGGCATGATGTGGGGGCGGTACGCTGAAATGTCCGCGCATGATACGCGGGTGGGCAGGCTGGGATGAAATCCAAGCACCTGAAGAGGAAGGGAAGCCGGGATTTCATCCCGCCTACCCGGTTGCTTCTCGTCACGTCGTGCTAATCGACAAAGCCACGCCCAGCTCCGCCATTGGCGTGGTTTCCTGCTCCAGGTCCGCCTGCGTCAGCGGGTGCTGTTCCACCCATGCGGCCGGCAAGCTCAGGCCCAGGCGCTGGGCGCTGGCCGACAGGCGTAGTGGCGGCAGCGATTCGGGGCGGCGCGCGCGGCGGAACAGCACCGCCAGGCGCAACAGGGCCGTGATATAGCGGGCGAGCTGGCGATAGCGTTGCGGCAAGGTGGAGAAGCTGGCCTTGTCCGGTTTGCGCCGATGCGCCTGCACGATGGTGGCGAGCAGATGCTGTTCCTGTTTGGAGAAACCGGCCAGGTCGGCGTTGCGCAGGATGTAGGCGCCATGCTGGTGATGCTGGCTGTGCGCGATGGCCAGGCCGATTTCGTGCACGCGCGCGATCCACGACAGCCATTCGCGTGCTTCGCCGTCCAGCTTCCAGCTGGGTGCGACCTGATCGAACAACATCAGCGCGGTGGATTCCACGCGCCGCGCCTGCGCGCGATCCACGCCGTAGCGGTTGGCCAGGGCATCGATGCTGGAGGTACGTGGATCGGTGCCGCCGGCGCGGCCGATCAGATCCCACAGCAACCCTTCGCGCATCGAGCTTTCGCATACCTGCAGGCGTTCGATGCCGAGCGCGGCGAAGGCGGCTTCGAAAATCACCACCGCACCGGCAAATACCGGCGCACGGTCTTCCGAGAGGCCCGGCAGTTTCAGCGTGCTGATCTGGCCTTGCTCCAGCAGCGCATCGCGCAAGGTGGCGAGCGAAGCGGGGGTGACGCCGTGGTCGGAGAACTTCATCGCCTGCACCACGGCGCCGATGGCCTTGGCGCTGCCGGACGAGCCGAAGGCATCGGTCCAGCCGGCTTCCAGGTATTCCTCCGCGAACTGCTGCAGCAACACGCCGATCTCGCCACGTGCACGCTGCCAACGCTTGCGCGTGAGCTTGCCGCCGGGGAAGAAGCGCTGCGTGGAGGCAATGCAGCCGACCTGAACGCTTTCGGTGTGCAGCGGGGCGAGGCCGCGGCCGATGATGAACTCGGTGCTGCCGCCGCCGATGTCGATCACCAGCCGGGGTTCGCGCGAAGTGGGCAGGTCGTGCGACACGCCCAGGAAGATCAGGCGGCCTTCCTCGCGGCCGGACACCACTTCCACCGGATGGCCGAGCGCCGCTTCCGCTGCGGTAAGAAATGCCTGCGGCGAAGCAAGCCGGCGCACCGTGTTGGTGGCCACCGCACGCACGCGGGCAGTGGGAATGCCGGCGATGCGTTGGCCGAAGCGAGCCAGGCAATTGAGCGCGCGGGCGCGATGTTCGGCATCCAGGGTGCCATCCGCGCGCAGGCCGGCGGCCATGCGCACGGTTTCGCGCAGACGGTCGATCACCCGCGGTTCGCCGTGCTCCATGCGGGCAACGACCATATGGAAACTGTTTGAGCCGATGTCGACGGCGGCCATGAGCTCGCCATCCTTGATCTGCATCTGGTCACCGAGGCTCATAGAGATGCTCTGTTCGAACTGTCGGCGATTCTCGCATGGATGCCGACATCATCAACCCTGGGCTTGCAGGTTGAGGTGACAATCCCGGCATCGGGAGGCAATAAAACGCCGGGATTCCATCCCAGCGTGCGCGCTAATGATCTTCCCGCAGCCTGGTCGGAAGCGCAGGACGAACCGGCGCCACCACCGCGCTGCACAGCTTCGCCAGCAACGCCTCCTGCGCCGAATGCGGCGTGTCCTCGCCCGGGGTGGCGCGCGTATAACGGCCGTCACTCTCCAGCAACCACGCATGCGTGTTGTCGGCGAGGTAGTTGGCGAGCGTTTCCTCATATATGCGTGCGGCTAGCTGCGGATCGAGGATCGGAAAGGCCACCTCAATGCGGCGCATCAGGTTGCGCTCCATCCAATCGGCGCTGGCGCAATAGAGCTCCGGCTCGCCATCGTTGGCGAACCAGTACACGCGGCTGTGCTCAAGGAAACGCCCCACGATCGAGCGCACTCGGATGCGTTCGGATACACCCGGCAGGCCCGGCCGCAACGTGCAGGCGCCGCGCACGATCAGGTCGATTTCCACCCCGGCCTGCGCGGCGGCGTAAAGCGCCTCGATCACGTGCGGTTCGTTCATGGCGTTGAGCTTGGCGACGATGCGTGCCGGCTTGCCGTTGCGTGCGTAGGCCGTTTCGCGCTCGATCTTTTCCACCACGTTCTTGTACAGCGTGAAGGGCGAATGCAGCAGGCGCTTGAGGTTGATCATCGGCCCGAGGCCGGAGAGCTGCTGAAAGATCTTGTGCAGGTCGTCGCCGAATTCCGGATTGGCGGTCATCAGGCCGATGTCGGTATACAACCGGCTGTTGGCTTGATGGTAGTTGCCGGTGGACAGGTGCACGTAGCGGCGCAGATGACCATCTTCGCGCCGCACGATCAGCATCATCTTGGCGTGCGTCTTGAAGCCCACCACGCCGTACACCACTTGCACGCCGGCCTCCTGCAACTGGGTGGCGAAGCGAATGTTGGCTTCTTCGTCGAAGCGTGCGCGCAGCTCGATCACCACGGTGACGTCCTTGCCGCTGCGCGCCGCTTCGATCAGCAAATCCACCAGCGGCGTGTCCTTGCCGGCGCGGTACAGCGTCTGCTTGATCGCCAGCACATCGGGATCCTGCACCGCCTCGCGCAACAGATCGACCACTGCGTTGAAGGACTCATACGGGTGATGCAGAAGAATGTCGCGCTGGTTGAGCACGTCGAAGATTTTCCGCCCGCCGCTCAATGCCGCCGGCAGGGCAGAGGTGAAGCGCGGGAATTTCAGCGCGGGATGGTCGAGTTCGTCATACACCAGCCCGGCGCGGATGATGTTGACCGGGCCGTTGCAACGGTAGACGTCGCTTTCTTCGAGATCGAAGTTGCCGATCAGCATCGACACGATCGATTGCGGGCAATCGGCGCCGATTTCCAGGCGCACCGGCCGCGCGTAGCCGCGCCCGTGCAGTTCTTCTGCCAAGGCACGGGCGAGGTTGTCCACTTCTTCCTCTTCCACGATCAGCTCGCTGTTGCGGGTGACGCGGAACTGGTACGACCCGGCCACCTTGAAGCCGGGGAACATCATGTCGACGAAGGACTGCAGCAACTCGGCCAGGAACACGTAGTGATCGCCTGGGCCGCACACCTCGTTGGGAATGCGGATGATGCGCGGCAATGAGCGTGGGGCGCGCACCAGCGCCATATGGCCCTCGTGGCCGAATGCATCGCGGCCCTGCAGCACCACGGCGATGTTGAGCGTCTTGTTGAGGATGCGCGGGAACGGATGCGCCGGATCGAGTCCCAGTGGCGACAGCACCGGCAGTACTTCGTTTTCGAAGTAGCCGTGCAGCCAGCGGCGCTGGCGCGGCGTCCACTGCGCGCGCGTGAGGAAATGGATGTTTTCGGCGGCGAGTGCGGGACCGAGTTCGTCCTGCCAGGTGGTGTATTGCGCGCTGACCAGGTCGAGCACGCGTTCGCGGATGCGTGCCAGCAGTTCGCCGGATGGGATCCCGTCGGGGCCCGGCGCGGCCGAGCCGAACTGGTGATGGTGCTTGAGCATCGCCACGCGCACTTCGAAGAATTCATCGAGGTTGTTGGCGACGATGCTGAGGTAGCGCAGGCGCTCCAGCAGCGGAATGCGGACATCGCGCGCTTGCGCCAGTACGCGGAAATTGAACTCGAGCGTGGCCAGTTCGCGGCTCAGGAACAGCTCGGGCTGGGGCGTTTCGGCAACGGCGGGTTGGGTGGCTTGACGGCGCGGCATCCACACATTCTTACCCAGGAGCCGGCACGGCGCCTATGTGTTTGTAGGTAGACGTTCAACGTTTTGTAATGGGCCCTTCAATCTTTTGGCCCTCATGCCCGCGAAAGCGGGCATGAGGGCCAAAAGAGACATTTCAGGTTTCCGCGGACCGGGACTCATGCATCTCCGGCTCCAGCAAGCGCTCGCGTCCAAAGCAGCAGGTAAAGGTGGAGCCCTGGCCCGGCATGCTGCGGATATCCATGCGCGCCTGATGCAAGCCCAGCACATGCTTGACGATCGAAAGCCCGAGGCCTGTGCCGCCGCTGTCGCGCGAACGGCTGGAGGAGACGCGGTAGAAGCGCTCGGTAAGGCGCGACAAGTGGTCGGCGGGAATGCCGTAGCCGGTGTCGGTGACCGAATAGCTGGCGCCTTCCGTGGTGCGTTCCCAGCGAATGGTGATGCGCCCGCCGGTGGGGGTGTAGCGCACCGCATTGCTGACCAGGTTGGAGAGCGCGCTGTGCAGGTCTTTGGGCGAGCCGAGCAGGTCGATGTTCGCCATGTTTTCCATGGTAATGCTGTGGCGGCCCTGGCTCAGGGCCTCGGCTTCCTTGCGCAGCGTGGCCAGCAGCGGCGCCATCGGCACGCGTTCTTCGCTGACGTGGTCCTGCGTTTCCAGGCGCGACAGCGTAAGCAGGTCTTCCACGATCTGGCCCATGCGCTTGGACTGCGCGCGCATCTCGTTGAGCACGGGCGCCAGGTGCGGCACGTCTTCGGGATCGAGCAGTTCCAGGTAGCCGTGAATCACGGTGAGCGGCGTGCGTAGTTCGTGCGACACGTTGGCCACGAAATCGCGGCGAATCTGCTCCAGCCGCGACATGTGGCTGATGTCGCGCGCCAACAGCAGGCGCTGGCGCGCGCCGAACGGCAGCAAGGTCACGTTGATGTGGCGGCTGGGCGCGCCCGGCGCGCTGACGTCGTTGAGCGGTTCGGGCGAGGGTTCTTCCAGCCAGCCGGCCAGCTCGGAGTTGTGCAGGCGCTCCCTCAGTACCACGCCGCGATCTTGCGGGCGGCGCAGGCCGAGCAGGCTTTCGGCGGCATGGTTGAACCAGCGCACGTGCTGGTCCTGGTCGAGCAGCACGATCGCGTCCGGCAGGCTGCCTGCGGCACGGCGTAGATCATGCAGATTGGCGGCTAGGCGTCGGGAGCGCATCATGAATCGGTCATGGCGGGAGGAGTCCGAGGTACCCACCGTGGGGTCGGACGGTAAGCTCATGATGGGCTTAGCAATGTGACGCAAATGCGTCAACAACAAGACAATCTCTGCTACCGCGATGAGCGCCACACCGGTCGCGACGTGGCCGCCAGCCAGCCAGCCGCCCCATGCGCCCACAAGCAACCCGCCGGCCAGCGCGAGGGGAAGTTTCCAGGCGCCTGCGACCGGGGTCTTCATGTCGATGCTTGCCTCAAGGGCTGGCCGAGAAGCGATAGCCGGCACCTCGGACGGTCTGCACCATGTCTTCCAGCTTCCACGGTTCGAGCGTCTTGCGCAGGCGGCGGATGTGCACGTCGACGGTGCGTTCCTCCACATACACGCTGCCGCCCCACACATGGTCCAGCAACTGCGCACGCGAATAGACGCGTTCCGGATGGGTCATGAAAAAGTACAGCAGGCGGTACTCGGTCGGGCCGATCGGTACCGGTTCATCACCGGCAAACACGCGATGCGCCGGGCCGTCGATGCGCAGCCGGCCCAGTTCCACCATGCCCGAGCCGTCATCGCCCTGGCTGCGCCGCAGCACGGCCTTGATGCGGGCGATCAGCTCGCGGGTGGAGAAGGGCTTGACCACGTAGTCGTCCACGCCGGCTTCCAGGCCGTTGACACGGTCCATTTCCTCACCGCGCGCGGTGAGCATGATGATGGGGATCTCGCGGCTCAGTTCTTCCTTGCGCAGGCGGCGGGCCAGATCCAGGCCGCTGGTGCCGGGTAGCATCCAGTCCAGCAGGATCAGGTCGGGCACCTGTTCGGCGATGGCCACTTGCGCGGTGCGGGCGTCCGCCGCTTGCGCGGTGTCCATGCCGGCCTTGCGCAGGGCGAAGGCGACCATGTCGCGGATGGAAGCTTCGTCTTCAACAATCAGGATGCGTTTGTGCACGCTAAGGTCCGGAGGGTGGCCTATGACGCAAATATTGCAGCGGTGCAATGTTACGAGCCAATGACAGGCTGTGAAAACAATGCCTTGGGGCGTGCCCGAGGCCATTGGATCGGTTGAGTTCGCTCAATGGAACCCACTTAGCGGCTATCGGCTCCCATGCTGAAACAAACTCTGTCCTTGCAGCCCGGCCCGAACTGTTGCTGCGTCTGGTCGGTGCCATCCGGATTGTCATCCGTGGAGATCCGCCGCTTGCGCAGTTCCATCACCAGCGGGGTGAGCTCGGCAATGTGGGCCTGGATCCGGGCGCGCGCGTAGTAGTCCAGGTCGTTGCGCTTGAGCAGCCCCTTCAATTGTTCCATGGCATCGAACGGCCGCCCGGACAAGTAACTGGCCTGGGCGTAGGCTTCGCCCGCGCGGACTTTCTCCCCGGCTGTTTCCGCCGCGCGGGCATAGGCGGTGAACAGGCTGGGCTCGTCCGCGTCTTCCAGCATCGGGCGCAGCAGTTCGGCGGCCTGGGCAGCCTGTTCCTTGTTGCCGCCGAAGTTGAGCGCATTGGCGTAGGCCAGGCCAATGGCCTTGTTGCGCGGCGATTCGGTGTTGAGTGCGGCGTAGATGCTCAGCGCGGAGGCGCGTTCGCCGGCCTGC
Source organism: Dyella sp. (assembly GCF_036746095.1). Classification (NCBI taxonomy): domain Bacteria; kingdom Pseudomonadati; phylum Pseudomonadota; class Gammaproteobacteria; order Lysobacterales; family Rhodanobacteraceae; genus Dyella; species Dyella sp. The sequence continues at coordinate 58,758 of NZ_DAIOEU010000008.1, read as the reverse complement.
AGGCGTGCATCGGCCATCGCCAGGCGCACGATGAGGTTGTCCGGCGACTTGTCCAGCAGGGGCTGCAATTGCACGATGGCCTTGGCGCCCTGGCCGCTGCGCGTGAGCGCCAGCGCGTACCCGTAGTGATTCTCCGGCGTGTTGTAGCGGCCATCCTGGCGGCCGAGCAGGCTGGCGTAGTAGTTGCTCATGCGATAGGCGTCATCGGACAGCACGCGCACGCGTTCGCGCATCAGCAGATACGTGCTGGGGCTCGAGCCCGCGCTGCGCTTCACAGGGAGCAGGGTGGTCGGGTCTTTCACGTAGGCGATCGGGGCGGTTTGCTGTACCCAGCGATTCTTGTCGAGCAGGTTGCCGTTTGGCTGCAATTTCTGGGCGGCAATCAACGCGCCGGCACGCGACTTGGCGTCGCTGATACGTTCGGCGGTGACGGGGTGATCCTGCAACAGGGAGGGTACCTGGAAGCCGCCGGAGTCGGCGCTCATTTGGTCTTCCATGCGCTGGAAAAAGCCGGCCATGGCGTTGGGGTCATAGCCGGACTTGGCCAGCGTTTCGATGCCAGTGCGATCGGCTTCGGCTTCATCCTTGCGAGTGAAGTTGATCTGCTTCTGCATCAGCACGCCCTGCCCGCCCAGCAAGGCGGCTGCCGCGGCCTGGCCGCCGGCGGCACCGCCCGCGGCGATCGCGCCGAGCGCGACCAGCGCCATCAGCGGCGTGTCCTTCTTGGCCGATTCATACGCGCGTTGCAGATGGTTTTGCGTGATATGGCCGATTTCGTGTGCCATCACGGCGGCCAGTTCGTCTTCGTTGCGCGTGATGACGATCAGGCCGGAATCGATGCCGATGTAGCCGCCCGGCGCCGAAAACGCATTGATGACCGGGTCCTTGGCGATAAAGAACGCGAAGTGGTCCTTCGGCTTGGCCGAATTGGCGACCAGGCGAAAACCGAGGCTGTTGATGTAGTCGTCCAGCAGCGGGTCGTCCACCACCATGTCCAGCGCACGCATCTGCTGCAACATCATGGCGCCGTAATCCTGCGCTTCCTGCGGTGAGATCAGTGCGTTGGCCGAACTGCCGAGGTCGGGCAAGCGGACGTCGTCGGGCTTGTCTTGCGCGCCTGCCCCCAAGGCCACCCCGGCGGCGGCCAGCGTGATGAGCAAGCGGTAACGGAAGGGTGAATGCGGCATGGTCATAGATGAACGACAATAGCACTCAGACCGTTCGGCAGTGTGGCAGTTCAGCTTGCTTTCGACACCGCTGCCGCCATCTATGCCGCAAGTTATCCCGGAGTTTTGGTGATGCCCAAGATCGAAGTTTATTCCACCGCGGTATGCCCGTACTGCGTGGCCGCCAAGAACCTGCTGAAGGCCAAGGGCCTGGCGTGGGAAGAAGTGCGGGTGGATACCGATCCGGCCCAGCGCGACCTGATGCTCCAGCGCAGCGGCGGGCGCCGCACCGTGCCGCAGATCTTCATCAACAACCAGCACGTGGGTGGTTACGACGACCTCGTCGCCGCCGACCGCAGCGGCAAACTCGCCCAGTTGCTGGGGGCGGCCGCATGAGCGCTGGGAAGGATCGCATCGCCGAGTTCACCGCCTTTCGCCAGCGCATGAACGAACGCATCCTGGCCGAAGACAACCAGGTGGTTCGCCGTTTCTTCGCGCTGGACACGCAGACCTACAAACCCGGCGCGCTGGACGTGAAGACCAAGGAGATGCTCGGCTTGGTCGCATCGATGGTGCTGCGCTGCGACGATTGCATCAGCTATCACGTGGCGCAGTGCAAGGAAGCGGGGGTGGGGCGTGATGAATTCTTTGAAGTGTTCAGCGTGGGCCTGGTCGTGGGCGGATCGATCGTGATTCCGCATTTGCGCCGCGCGGTGGATTTCCTGGATCAGCTGGAAGCGGGCGCGGCAGCCGGGCAGGCGGAAGGCTGCGGCGAGCACGCGTAACCTCCGTAGCGGTTGACTCCCTCTCCCTCTGGGGAGAGGGCTGGGGTGAGAGGCAACCTCGCGGTGAGCGCAAATGGAAGCGTCGCTCTGCGCTCTGATTGGAGGTTGCGGCAAGCCCTCTCCCCTCACCTCAATCCTCTCCCCAGAGGGGAGAGGACGCGAACGCGAAAAGCACATCATTCGAATAAAGGCGATGCTCCATGCGAGCATTTGCAACGCCCCGTGGCCACGCCCAGGCTATTCGCCGACAAGCCCATCAGGGATAATTACGCGGTTTTCAGCCAGGCGCCTCGTCTCAGCGCGCCGGCATCCCCGCTTCATTCCCCAAGGAGTTTCCCCTCATGAGCAAGACCATTGCGGTGATCCCGGGCGATGGCATTGGCCCGGAGATCATGGCCGCCACGCTGCACGTGCTCGACGCGCTCGATTGCGGTCTCACCTACGACACCGTGGAAGCCGGCATGATCGCGCTCGAAAAGCACGGCGATCTGCTGCCCAAGCCCACGATCGACGCGATCGCCAAGCACAAGGTAGCGCTGAAGGGGCCGCTGACCACGCCGGTGGGCGGTGGCTTCACCTCGATCAACGTTACGCTGCGCCGCCACTTCGATCTCTACGCCAACGTGCGTCCGGCGATCAGCTTCCCCGGCACCAAGGCGCGCTACGACAACATCGACATCATCACGGTGCGCGAGAACACCGAAGGCGCGTATCTCTCCGAGGGGCAGACGCTGTCGGAAGACGGCGAACTTGCCACCTCGATGATCCGCGTAACGCGCAAAGGCTGCGCGCGCATCGTGCGCTATGCCTTCGAGATGGCGGTGAAGAAAGGCCGCAAGAAAGTCACGGCCGTGCACAAGGCCAACATCATCAAGACCGCGTCGGGGCTGTTCCTCAACGTGGCGCGTGATATTGCGAAGGATTTCCCGCAGATCGAGTTCAACGAGATGATCGTGGACAACGCCTGCATGCAGCTGGTGATGCGTCCGGAGCAGTTCGACGTGATCGTCACCACCAACCTGTTCGGTGACATTCTTTCCGACCTGTGTGCCGGCCTGGTGGGCGGTCTCGGTCTTGCGCCCGGCGACAACATCGGCGAGCACGCGGCAATCTTCGAAGCCGTGCATGGTTCCGCGCCGGACATCGCCGGCAAGGGCATCGCCAATCCGTGCGCGTTGCTGCTTGCCGCTGCCGACATGATCGATCACTTGGGGCTGGTGGAGAAGGGCACCAAGCTGCGCGAGGCCATCCGCGACACCATGGCGAACGATCGCGACCACGTCACGCCGGATATCGGCGGCAAGGGTTCGACGCAGAGTTTTGGCGAGGCGATTGCCAAGCGGGTGAAGGCTTAATCGTTGTGCGCCCCTCTCCCTTTGGGAGAGGGGCGTTGTGCAAGTTACGCCACCTTGCGCTCCGGCAGCTTGTAATTCGGCTCCGTCTTCGACGGTATCGCGATGCGATTCCAGCCGTTGATCATGATCACCAGCAGATTCAGATCCATCAGCTCCTTCTCGCTGAACTGCGCACGCGCCTGCTCGTAGACCTCATCCGGCACGCCGTGCAGCGGATCGAGCCGCGTTACCGCTTCGCACCATGCCAGCGCTGCGCGTTCGCGATCGCTGTAGAACGGCGCTTCGCGCCATGCCGGCAGCACATGCAGGCGCTGCTCGGTTTCGCCTTCGGCGCGGGCTTCCTTGCTATGCATGTCCATGCAATAGGCGCAGCCGTTGAGTTGCGATGCACGCATCATCACCAGATGGGTGAGGCTCTTCTCAAGGCCGGATTTGTCGATGTGCGCCTTCATCGCAAACAGCGGCTTCAAGGCTTCGGGATAGGTGTAATAGGAAAAACGTGACATGGCTTTAAGTCCTCATGTGGACGGCCGTTATTGACCGTTTCAATGCAAGGACGAACCGCCTGGCGATTTCGTGACAGCGGCCAACCGCGCCAGTTTTTCCGGATTGCGCAGCGCATGTACGGCTATGATGTGCTCGCCGTCGCACTCGATCCAGCATGCGGTGACCAGTTGCCCATCTGCCCACGTGAGCAGCACGGGCGCGCCATTCAAGGTGCGCAGCTGGCGGCGCACTGTATGGCCGTCTTCCTGCTTGGCCACTTGCAGATACAGGCGGGCAATGCGTTCGCTGCCCAGCAACGGGCGCAATGCCGCCGTGACGATGCCACCGCCGTCTGAAATATGCACGGCATCTTCGGCAAAGAGCGCGCGCAGGTTTGCTTCCGTCGGTTGCTGCAAGGCTTGCGCAAATCGCTCGAGCAGGCGCCGTTGCGTTTCCAGGTTGGTGGTGAAGCGTGCACGTTCATCGTGCAGGCGCTGCTTGGCGCGGTGCGCGCGCTGGCGGCAGGATTCTTCGGTAATGCCAAGGATGGATGCAGCTTCCGCATGGCTATAGTCGAACACCTCGCGCAGCAGGAAGGCAGCGCGCTCTTCGGGATTCAAGCGTTCCAGCAGCATCAGGAACGAAAGAGTAAGCGTTTCGGCCTGCTCGGCCTGCGTATCAGGCTGTTCCCGCGTTTCGATCAGCGGTTCGGGCAGCCAGGGGCCGGTGTAGTGCGCGCGCTCGACCTTGGCGCGGCGCAGCCGGTCCAACGCCAGGCGAGTGGTGACGGTGACCAGCCAGGCTTCCGGATCTTCCAGGCTGGCTTGGTCCTGCGCGTGCCAGCGCAGCCAGGCGTCGTGCAGTACGTCTTCGGCATCCGCTTGCGTGCCGAGCATGCGATAGGCCAGGCCCAGCAGGCGCGGACGGTGTTTCTGGAAGAGTTCGGTAGCTGCGTCCATGGTCGTTTCCGGTAAGGGCCTAGAGCCAGGACGCTGGAGCTGCCGGAAACGTGACAAGCCTCAGCGCACGAACGGCCAGGGCGCGAGGAACACCAGCCAGATGAAGATCAGCATGCCGATGTACTTTATCGTGCGGAACAGGCGCGGGAACTTCCGTTTGAACATGCGGCTGCGCTCGCGGCTGCGCGCATTGAGTGCGAACACGCGATTGACGAAGCCGGTTTTTTCTTCCGGCGATTCGGTATTCGGCGAGGCGGTGATTTTGCCCATAAAGGCCCCCACGCGATGGTTGATGGCGCCCATGGCCCGCGTGCGCAGAGGACGCTCGACATCGGCAAACAGGATCACGCGCGTCTGGTCGGTGTTGTTTTCCACCCAGTGCACGTAGGTTTCGTCGAACACGACATCTTTGCCGTCCCCCCAGGCGTGTTCTTCGCCGTCGACGAAGATGCGGCAGGCGCGCGAGTTCGGCGTGATCAGGCCCAGGTGATAGCGCAGCGAGCCGGCGAAAGGATCGCGATGCGGGTTGAGCTTGCTGTTCGGCGCCAGCGTGGCGAACATCGCCGCCTTGATGGTGGGAATGGAGTTGAGCAAGGTCACGGTTTTCGGGCACAGCGTTTCGGCCGAGGCCAGCGGCTCGCCATACCACTTCAGGTAGAAGCGCTTCCAGCCTTGCTTGAAGAAGCTGTTGAAGCTGGCGTCGTTGTGCTTTTCGGCGGCGCGGATATGGCCATCGTCGAACAGCTGCAGCGCTTCGTCGCGGATGGTTTGCCAGTTGTCTTTCAAAAGATCCAATTGCGGAAAGCCGCTGCGATCCAGGATAGGCCGCGCCGGTACCGCCGAGAAGGCGTACATCAGCAGGTTGTACGGTGCGAACACGGCGGAATGGTCGACCAGCTGGCGATCGAAGCGCAGGCGCGTGCGGCCGCGCAGGTGGACCAGCAGCACGCACAGCACGAAGGCCAGCAGCACGTAGAGGATGATGAAGCGGGGACTGAGGAAATCCATCGTGAAGGCGGCTTGGCCTGGACATGTGGCCGGATGGCCGCCCGCCGATTTTACGGCAAATGCCGCTTAGTGACGGAGCACGAATGCGGCCCCGCCGCCGGGCCGGTAGCCGCTTTTCAGCGCGCGTTGCACGTAGGCCACGGCGCGGCGCACGGCCAGGCGAGGCGTCGCGCCGTTGGCCAGCTCCGCGGCGATGGCCGAAGCAAGCGTGCAGCCGGTGCCGTGGCCTTCGCGCGGCAGGCGGGCATGGCGGATTTCCATGACGCCTTGCTTGTCGAAATAACGGTCGACCACTTCGTTGCCGCGGCCATGGCCGCCTTTCAGCAGCACACCGCGTGCGCCCAATGCGAGCAGGGCTTGTGCAGCGTCCGCAAGTTGCTTTGCCGTACGCAGCGGACGGCCGAGCAGTGCCTCCGCCTCTGGCAGGTTGGGCGTGAGTACGTCGGCTAGCGGGATCAATTCGCTGATGACCGCTTCGATCGCATTTTCATCCAGCAAGCGCGAGCCGGTGGTCGAGATCATCACTGGATCGATCACCACCCATTGGGGCTTGTGTTTGCGCAGCGCCGTGGCCACCGCCCGTACTGTCGCCGCATTGCCCAGCATGCCGGTCTTGACGGCAGCGATGGGGAAGTCGTCGAACACCGCTTCGATCTGGCTGCGGATGTGCGCAAGCGGCACCGGATGCACAGCGGTAACGCCGCGCGTGTTTTGCGAAGTCACCGCGGCGATGACGGAAAGGCCGTGCACACCCTGCGCATGGAAGGTTTTCAGGTCAGCCTGGATGCCCGCGCCACCGCCGGAGTCGGAGCCGGCGATGGTAAGGGCGATAGGGGGTTGGTTCGGCATTACCTTTGCTCGTCATCCCGGCGAAGGCCGGGATCCAGTGAAGTGCGATGTGCGAAGCACGCGAAACCTTTTATGTTGCGTGCTTCGCACTGGTTATTTAACTGGATTCCCGCTTTCGCGGGAATGACGGCAGTGAGGATTACAGTGCTTCCGACGCAAAATCCGCCAGCCGCGAACGCTCGCCACGCCGCAGCGTGATATGCGCCGAATGCGCCCAATGCTTGAAACGATCCACCGCATACGTCAAACCCGAGGTGGTTTCAGTCAGGTAAGGCGTATCGATCTGCTCCACATTGCCCAGGCAGACAATCTTGGTGCCGGGGCCGGCACGCGTAATCAACGTCTTCATCTGCTTCGGCGTGAGATTCTGCGCTTCGTCGATAATCAGGTAACGCGACAGGAAAGTACGTCCGCGCATGAAGTTGAGCGAGCGGATCTTGATACGCGAAGCCAACAGATCGTTGGTGGCCTGTCGTCCCCAGCTGCCGCCTTCTTCCGGATTGGCAAGCACTTCCAGATTGTCGGTGAGGGCACCCATCCACGGCGTCATCTTTTCTTCCTCGGTGCCAGGCAGGAAACCGATGTCCTCGCCGACCGATACCGTCGCACGCGTCATGATGATTTCGCGGTAACGCTGCTGGTCCATCACCTGCGCCAAACCGGCCGCAAGCGCCAGCAGCGTCTTGCCGGTGCCGGCGGTGCCGAGCAAGGTGACGAAATCCACATCTGGATCCATCAATACGTTGAGTGCGAAATTCTGCTCGCGATTGCGCGATGCGATGCCCCATACGCTGTGGTTGGTATGGCTGTGATCGTCGAGCAATACCAGCGTGGCGCGTACTTCATCGACATGCAGCACGCGCAATTCCACGCTGTTGTCACCGGGCAGGAACAGGCATTGTTGCGGATGCCAGTCTTCGTCTTCGCGACGGTCGACCTTGTAGAACGTGCGGCCACGTTCGTTCCACGATTGCACTTCCGGATGGCGATCCCAGAAATTCTCCGGCAGTTCGGCCGAGCCGGTATACAGCAGGGCGAAATCGTCCAGCGCGCGGTCGTTTTCATAGTCCTCCGCATCGATGCCGTAGATCTTGGCCTTGATGCGCAGGTTGATGTCCTTGGTGACCAGGATCACCGAACGGCCCGGATTTTCTTCCTTCAGCTCGATCACCGCGGAAAGAATCAGGTTGTCGGCCTTGCCATGTCCGTTGGTGGTGCGCTGCTGGAAATATAGTCTGCCAACCGCGGCGCCGCGTCGGAGCGAAATGCCTTGAGGGCTTTGCAATGCCAAGCCGTTGCTGATGCCGTGGCCGTTGCCGCGTTCGATCAATTCATTGAGAAAGCGGCTGACCTGGCGGCCGTTGCGCGAGACTTCCGAAGCGCCTTTCTTCTTTTCGTCCAGTTCCTCCAGAACGGTCATCGGGATGAAGACGTCGTGCTCCTCGAAGCGAAACAGCGAGGTCGGATCATGCAGCAGCACGTTGGTATCGAGGGCGTAAATGCGCTTGCTTCCGGTCATGCGGAAGTAACCTCACGGGGCAGGAGGGATGGAAACGTTGGTGATGCAAACGGACGTAAGAGTCACCGAGCGGGAATGGCGTCGAGCACCGCCTGCGCATGGCCGGGCACTTTCACGCCCCGCCATTCCGCCGCGAGCTTGCCGTCGGGATCGATCAGGAAGGTGCTGCGCACCACGCCCATGTGACGTTTGCCGTACAGCACTTTTTCGTGGATCACGTCGAAGGCGCTGCACCAGGTTTCGTCCGCGTCGGATACCAGCGGGAACGGCAGTTCCTGCTTGGTGGCGAAGTTGGCGTGGGATTTCACCGAATCGCGCGAGACGCCGATGATTTCGGCATGGCGTTTCAGAAACTTGGGATAGAGGTCGCGGAAGTCTTTGGCTTCGGTGGTGCAACCAGGGGTGCTGTCCTTGGGATAGAAGTAGACCACTACCCATTGGCCTTTCAGTGAATCGAGTTTCAGCATGCTGCCGTCGCCGGTGACGGCTTGCAGCTTGGGGACTTTCTTGCCTAGTTCGGGCATGGGCTCTCCGGTAGCCAGACTTACGTTTAGCAACTGCTGGAGCGGAGACTAGCGCGTGTTATGTGACGGAAACAGCCTTGTCAGATGGCAAAAGGCGGAGCATTCTGAGGGACGCGCTAATCCATTTTCGTGGGCGTCACCAGCCCTATCTGTTCGCATCCCTTCGGTCCATCGTCTCGACAGACAGCCAGTCTGCCTTCGCCGATGGCCCTGTGGTCTGAGAACAGATAGGGCTGGCCCTAAGGGTGATGTCCAGAGGGGGTTAGCGCGGCCCTAAAATTTCACTGGATCCATGATGGCGTCGAGATTCAAGCCGTCGCAGAACTCAAGGAAGTCATCGCGCAAGGCGGCGATGTGCAACTTATCCGGCACCCCGATCGTGAACTGCGCCTGGAACATCGCGGCACCCGTTTGCATGGCCTGGTAGCGCATGGAACTGAGCTGCTCCACGCTGATGTCGTGGCGGCTGAAGAAATCGACGATCTTGACCAGGATGCCGGGTCGATCGGACGACACCACTTCCACCAGGTACGGCAGCAGATGGCCGCTCGGTTCGCGCGGACTGGTGCGGTAATGCGTAAGGCGCAATTCTTCCTCGCGCGCCAGTTTGGCCAGAGCCGTTTCCAGCTTGGCCACCGCATCCCACGCGCCGCTGGCGAGCAGGGTAAGCGAGGTATCGGCGCCGATCGTCGACACGCGTGCATCGGATAGATTGCAGCCGGCATCGGCAATGCGTCGCGCCAGTGCGAGCAACGGCGTGCGCATGGCGGGCGTCAGCGTCTGGATCAGCAGTTGATGGTCGTTGCTGGATCGCGCGGAAAAAGGGTTGGTGGACATGGATGGTGGCGACCCCGCGTCGTGCGGGATGACGACGAACGATACGCCAGCTTACTTGCCCGTCCCGCGAGGCCGCAAGTAAGATGCCATGTCCATTTTTTGTTGTGCGGTACGCGCCATGAAGATTCACGGAAGCGTCTGCGCGCTGGTCACTCCATTCGGTTCGGATGGGGCTCTCGACCTGGCGGCATTCGGCCGCCTGCTCGATTTCCAGATCGCGGGCGGCACCCAGGCGGTGGTCGTCGCCGGTTCCACCGGTGAAGCCCACATGCTCGAACACGATGAATACGATCGACTGCTGGCCTTCGCGGTCGAGCACGTCGCTGGTCGTATCCCGGTGGTCGCCGGAACCGGCGAAGCCGGCACCGCCAAAACCGTGGCGCTGACGCAGCGTGCCCGCGTGCTCGGCGCGAATGCCGCGTTGGTGGTGGCGCCGTATTACGTGCGTCCCACGCAGGAAGGCCTGCGCCGCCATTTCCTGGAAGTGGCCGATCGCGGTGGCCTGCCGGTGATTCTCTACAACGTACCCAGCCGCACGGCTTGCGACCTGGCGCCGGAAACCACGGCGGTATTGCGCGATCATCCGGCCATCATCGGCATCAAGGAAGCACGCAGCGACGCCGAGCGCATCCAGCGCACCGCGGAACTTGTGCGATCGGATTTCGTCTATCTGTCCGGCGACGATGGCAGCGGGGCGCAAGCCATGCTGGCAGGCGCCGCCGGCGTCATCTCGGTAGTGGCCAACCTGGCGCCCAGGGCTTTCCGTGCGTTGTGCGATGCGGCCACCTCGGGTGACCGCGCCGCCACCGCACGCTGCCACGCCGCGCTCGAACCGCTGGTGCAGGCGCTCAACTGCGCGCCCAATCCGATCGCGGTGAAGGCCGGCTTGCCGGAGCTGGGCCTGGGCACGGCCGTGCCGCGCCTGCCACTGATGGAGCTGGAACAAGGGCCGGCGCGCGAGCAGCTACGCAAGGCCTTGGCGACTCTGGCATCCTTGGCGGATGCCGCTTAAGCCTCTCGCCGGCTACTCACACTCATTTCGGAACACAACGGAATCCATTACATGAAGAAATCTTCCCTCGCCGTCGCCCTGCCGGCCTTGGTTTTGACTGGCTTGCTCCTCTCGGGCTGCGGCATCTTCCGTTCCGAAAAAGCCTGGCAGACGGCCAAGCAGGAGTCGCCGCTGGAGATTCCGCCGGGCATGGATACCCCCAACGCCAGCGCCGCGCTGGTGATTCCGCCGACCGGCAGCAACCAGCCGACTGCCAATGGTGCCACCGCGCGCGTGGGCAACAACGTCGGCACGATCACCGACGGCTTCATCCTCGCCGATACCGTGGACAACACCTATCGCCGTGTGGGTGAGGCACTGGGTAACGGTGAAATCGGCACGCTGAAGAGCCATGACGATGCCGCGCACAGCTACAGCCTGAGCGTGATGGCCTCCGATCAGCCGGCGGAAAAGCAGGGCTTCCTGAGCCGCATGTTTGGCCGCGGCAACGGCGGCTCGGGTGGTCCGAATGTCGCACCGCGTCAAGTGGTGATCACCGTCAACAGCAGCGGCCAGGGTTCCGCCGAAGTTCGTGCACAGGGCGAAGCCGCGGCGGTGGCCAAGGTGGTCGACAGCCTGAAATCGCGCCTCGGCGGCAAGGGCTGAGCGATACGCTCAGTCTGCGGTCAAAAGAAAGCCGCTCAATGAGCGGCTCTTTTTTTGGCCGGACCGGCGCCGCTCAGCGTTCGAGCAGCGCGAGTTTGTCCGGTTTATTCTCCCATTCCTTCGCATCCGGCAGGGCATCCTTGCGGACGGTGATGACCGGCCACGCTTTGGCAAGCTCTTTGTTCAGAGCGGTGAAGCCTTCCTGGCCGGCGGGCACGTCATCTTCCGGATAGATCGCATTGATCGGGCATTCCGGCTCGCACAAGGTGCAGTCGATGCACTCGTCGGGATCGATTGCCAGGAAGTTGGGGCCTTCGTGGAACGCGTCGACGGGACAGACTTCGACGCAATCGGTGTATTTGCACTTGATGCAGTTGTCAGTGACGACGAAGGTCATGCTGCCGTGTGCCTGCTGCTGAAATGGGCGGTGGCGCTCCCAACGAGGTTCGAACTCGTGTTCCCGCCTTGAGAGGGCGGTGTCCTAGGCCACTAGACGATGGGAGCGGATTGTTGCGAAGCGCGCTAGTATAGCTGAATTGTCTCGTCCGGCAACGCCTTGGGACAGTGCCCTCGCCTAAGCGGTAACGCTTGCAGGACAATGCCTTAAGACCGGCCCAGGATGGTTCGACGCATGCCGGACATGCTCGGCCACACCGCTCCGGATTTGGAAACCCGCAAGGATTTCGATCGCTTGAATCCCACAGCCGCCAAGCTTGCCCTGCGCATCTTTCCGCGCGAGCAGCACACGATTTCCCGCAAGAACATCAGCAAGGCCGCCTTGCGCGTGCTCTATCGCCTGAACGAAGCCGGTTACGACGCCTACCTGGTGGGTGGCGCCGTACGCGACCTGTTGCTGGGCGGGCACCCGAAGGATTTCGACGTGGCCACCAACGCCACGCCGGAAGAGGTGAAGAAGCTATTTCGCAATTGCCGGCTGATCGGCCGCCGCTTCCGCCTCGCGCACGTGGTGTATGGCAGCGAGATCATCGAAGTGGCCACCTTCCGCGGCACCAGCGATGAAGAGAGCGAGGGCGACCGGCACATCGTGGATGGCCGTATCGTGCGCGACAACGTATGGGGCAGCATCGAAGAAGATGCCATGCGCCGCGACTTCCGCGTCAACGCGATGTACTACGACATCAGCGATTTTTCCGTGCGCGATTATGTCGGCGGCATGCAGGACCTGCAGAATCATGCGCTGCACCTGATCGGCGATCCGACCACGCGCTATCGCGAAGATCCGGTGCGCATGCTGCGCGCGGTGCGCCTGGCGGCCAAGCTGGATTTCCGCATCGATCCGTCCGCGTCCGCGCCCTTCGCCGAACTCGGCCCGTTGCTGAGCGGCGTGGCGCCGGCGCGGTTGTTCGACGAGTCGCTGAAGATGTTCCTGGCCGGCTATGGCCGCAAGAGTTTCCGCATGCTCGAAGAATGCGGATTGCTCAAGTTCATGTTTCCCGCCACGGCGCGCGCGCTCAAGCGCGGCGACAAACCGTTGCGCGTGCTGATCGAGCGCGGCTTGGAAAACACCGATGCGCGCGTGGCGGAAGGCAAGTCGGTCACGCCGGCGTTCCTGTTTGCCGTGCTGCTGTGGGGCGAAGTGCGCGACCTGGCTCACACGTGGGGCACGCAGGGCAAGGACATCAACGAGGCCTGGGCACGCGCTGCCGTGCAAGTGGTAAGCGAGCAGTGCCAGCGCGTGGCGATCCCGCGCCGTTTCACCATCACCATGGAAGAAATCTGGTCCTTGCAGCCACGGTTCGAACAGATCCAGCGCAAGAAAGTATTCCGCTTGCTGACCCATCCACGTTTCCGCGCCGCGTTCGACTTCCTGCTGCTGCGCGCGGCGGAATCACCGGCAATGGGCGAGCTCGGCCAATGGTGGGCGCATGCGCAGCAACTGCCGCACGAAACCCTGGCGGCCGCGCTGCCGCTGCATCAGGCCAACGCAGCAGGCGACGCGGAGCCGGTGCGCGCAAGCGCCCCGCGCAAGCGCAAGCGACGGCGCAAGCCCGCCACCGGCAAGTCCGGAGCTGCCTGATGCGCGCTTACGTCGCGCTTGGCAGCAACCTCGGCGATTCAAAACAATACATGCTCGATGCCATCGACGCGCTGGCCGTGTTGCCGCACACGGAGCTGCTGGCACGTTCGCGCATCTACCGCACACCGCCGTGGGGCAAGCTCGATCAGCCGGATTTCCTCAACGCGGCGGTGGCGCTTGAAACGGCATTGGAACCGCATGATCTGCTCGATGCCTTGCTGAACATCGAGCGCTTCGCTGGACGTGAACGCAACGGCGAACGCTGGGGACCGCGCACGCTTGATCTCGATCTGCTGCACGTCGTAGGCAAAACCGTGAACAGCGAGCGCTTGAGCTTGCCGCACCCGCACATCGCCGATCGCGCCTTCGTGCTGCTGCCACTGCATGACGTCGCGCCCGCGTTGGACATTCCCGGGCAGGGCAAGGTCGAGGAGCTTCTACGGGCCGTTGATACACAAGGCTGTACACCGCTCGCTTGAGCGCGGGCCGTTCAACGCCTGATAATTGTTCACCGCAACATCAAAGGAACCACCGTGTACGTGGAAAACGCCAGTGCTCCTGTCCGCAAACCGGTCACGGTTCCCAGCCTGCATGCGCTGAAGGCGGAAGGACGCAAGATCGTGATGCTCACCGCGTACGATGCAAGCTTCGCCACGCAACTGGAAATCGCCGGTGTCGACGTCGCGCTGGTCGGCGACTCGCTGGGCATGGTGGTGCAGGGCCAGCGCAGCACGCTGCCGGTGACGCTCGATCAGATGGTCTATCACACCAGCATGGTGGCGCGCGGCTTGTCCGCGACCTTGCTGGTCACCGACATGCCATTCATGGCCGATCGCCACGTCGACCACGCGCTGGAAGCCGGCGCGCGACTGGTCGGCGAAGCCGGCGCGGCGATGGTCAAGATCGAAGGCGCCGCGCCGCACATTCTTGAATCGATCCATGCGCTGACCGAACGCGCCATTCCGGTGTGCGCGCATCTGGGGCTCACGCCGCAATCCGTGCACAAGTTCGGCGGCTACAAGGTGCAAGGCCGCGAGCACGAAGCGGCCGAGCGCGTACTGAGCGAAGCCTTGGCCGTGCAGCAGGCGGGCGCCAATATCCTGGTGCTGGAAGGCGTACCCACGCCGTTGGGTGAACGCGTGACCAAGGCGCTGGACATTCCTGTCATCGGGATCGGCGCTGGCCCGCATTGCGATGGCCAAGTGCTGGTGATTTACGACATGTTGGGCATCACGCCCGGCAAGCGGCCCAAGTTCAGCAAGGATTTCCTTGCCGGCCGCAACTCGGTGCAGGAAGCCATTGCCGCTTATGCCGCCGACGTGCGCAGCGGCGCGTTCCCCGCCGCCGAACACGGTTACAACTGAAGAAGACGTCCACATGCAAACGCTTCAAGATGCAGCAGGCCTGCGCGCCACCATTCGCGGTTGGCGTGCGCAAGGGCACACGATCGGCTTCGTGCCGACCATGGGCAACCTGCATGCGGGGCATCATTCACTGGTGAAACTGGCGCGCGCCCGCACCGATCGCGTAGTGGCCAGCGTATTCGTCAATCCTACGCAGTTCGGGCCGAGCGAGGATTTCGAGCGCTATCCGCGCACGCTCGCGCAGGATCAGGTGGGCCTGGCCGAGTCGGGTTGCGACGTAGTGTTCGCGCCGGACGTGGCGACGATGTATCCGTTCGGTGCGGACAAGAGCGTGAGCCTGCACGTGCCGGAAATTACCGAGACCCTGGAAGGCGCGCATCGCCCTGGCCATTTCGATGGCGTGGCAACCGTGGTGTGCAAGCTGTTCAACCTGGTGCAGCCCGATATCGCGATCTTCGGCCAGAAGGATTTCCAGCAGCTGAAGGTGATCGAGCGCCTGGTGCGCGACTTGTCCCTGCCGGTAAAGGTCATGAGCGCGCCCACCCAGCGTGCTGAGGACGGGCTGGCGTTGAGTTCGCGCAACCAGTACCTGTCGCCGGACGAACGGACGACGGCGCCGCTGATATACGAGACCCTGCAACAGATGCGCGAGCTGATCGCCAAGGGCCACGCGCGCAAGGTGGTGGAGCAGGCGGCGGCATCCAAGCTGGAACGTGCCGGTTTCGCCCCCGATTATGCCGCCATTCGGCAGGCCGACGACCTGGCCGAGCCGGCCGATGGCGAGCATGAAGGGCTGGTGGCGCTGATCGCGGCCCGCCTGGGCGCCACCCGCTTGATCGATAACCTGCTGTTTGATTGAAACATCAAGGGTATTGAATGACCCTCGGCTACCCCCATGTACGGGCCGGTGCCGTTGCGGCCATGGCCGCGGCGGCAGGATAATATCGGGCTACGCAGGCAGTTCCTGCTGGAAAAAGTCATGCACCTGAACATGCTCAAGGCGAAAATCCATCGTGCCACCGTGACCCACGCGGAGTTGCACTATGAAGGTTCGATCGCCATCGACGGCCTGCTGCTCGACGCATCGGGCATTCGCGAATACGAACAGATCCACGCCTGGAACATCAACAACGGCAAGCGCTTCGTCACCTATGCGCTGCGCGCCGAAGAAGGCTCCGGCATCATCTCCGTGAACGGCAGCGCCGCGCATCGCGCACAGCCGGGTGACCTCGTCATCATCGCGGCCTTCGTCCATCTCGATCAGGCGGAAGTGGAGAAATTCCAGCCGACGCTGGTGTACGTGGACAAGGACAACCGCATCAGCCATACCAATCGCTCGATTCCCAAGCAGATGGCCGCGGCGTAAGACGCCAATTTTTCCTGGTCGTCATTCCCGCGAACGCGGGAATGACGACTATGAGGTTTTAATGGTGCCGCGCGAGCGCCCAAGCCACGTGCTCGCGCACGATCTCCGACGGATGCTCTTTCCGCGCCAGCAACGCCGCGCGCACTTCCTCCGACGACGGCGCATTGCCCAGCGCCACCGCAATATTGCGCAACCAGCCTTCATAACCCGTGCGGCGAATCGCCATGCCTTCCGTGCGACGCAGGAACTCCTCTTCGCTCCACGCGAACAGTTCCACCAGCTTGGCACCATCCAGGCTGTGCCGTGGCGCGAAATCCGGCTCGGTTGCATCCTGCGCAAATTTGTTCCACGGGCAGATCAACTGGCAATCGTCGCAACCAAAAATTCGGTTGCCCATCGGTGCGCGCAGATCTTCCGGAATCGGGCCTTTCAATTCGATCGTGAGATAGGAAATACAGCGGCGCGCATCCAGGCGATACGGCCCGACGATGGCCTGCGTCGGGCAAATGTCGATGCATTTGCGGCAGGTACCGCAATGCGCCGTGGCCGCCTCGTCAATCGGCAACGGCAAGTTGGTGTATAGCTCGCCAAGAAAGAAATACGACCCGGCCTGGCGATGGATCAGCACCGTATGCTTGCCGATCCAGCCCAGCCCCGCATTGCGTGCGAGCGCTTTTTCCAGCACCGGCGCGGAATCGACATAGGCGCGGTAACCAAAATCACCGACCGCCTGGCGAATGCGCTCGGCCAGCTTCTGCAATCGGTGGCGCATCAGCTTGTGATAGTCACGGCCCAGTGCATAGCGCGCCACGTAGCCGGCTTCGGCATCGCGCAATACATCCCATGCGTGCTGGGTGCCCGGCGGCAGGTAATCCATGCGCACGGAAATCACGCGCTGGGTGCCGGGTTCAAGTTCACTCGGCCGGCTGCGCCTGGTGCCATGGCGCGCCATATAGTCCATGTCGCCGTGGTAGCCGTCCTCCAGCCAGTTCTGGAGATGTTGCTCGTCCTGTTCCAGCGCCACCCCGCTGATGCCTGCATCGGCAAAGCCGAGTTCGCGCGCCCAGCGTTTGATGTCGCGGGCGAGGGCGGCGTAGTCAGGGGAAACGGGGGTAGACATGCGCAATAGTGTAGTGCGCTCCCTATAATCCGCCGATGCACGCTGACCGGCACCTTCGCGATCTCTACACCGTCGAACAGGTGCGCGCCATCGACCGGCGCGCCATCGGCGACCTGGGCGTCAGCGGCTTTGAGCTGATGAACCGCGCGGCCACCGCGGCCTTTGCCTGCTTGTGCCGCCAATGGCCGCATGCGCGACGCATCGTGGTGTTCTGCGGCCCGGGCAACAACGGCGGCGACGGTTACCTGCTGGCTAACATCGCCTATGGTTCGGGTGTCGGCGCCGAAGTGGTGGAGTTGAGCGACACCGTGCGCGGCGATGCGGTGCCGGCGCGTGAAACATGGTTGCGCAATGGCGGCATCACCCATCGCTGGCATCAGGATGCCTCACTGCCGCACGCGGACGTCTACGTCGATGCGTTGTATGGCACCGGTTTGAATCGCGCGCCGGAAGCGGCCGCAAGCGCCTTGATCGAACGCATCAACGCCTCCGGCATTCCCGTGCTGGCGCTGGATGTCCCGTCCGGTTTGAATGCGGATACCGGCCATTGCCCGGGCGCGGCGATTCGCGCGCAAGCAACGGTGAGCTTTATTGCTGCCAAGCGCGGCATGTATACCGGGCAGGCGGCGGCCAGGGCCGGCGTGCTGCATGTCGAGACGCTCCGCTTGCCGGACATTCTGTGGCAAGGCATGCCCGCCGATGCCACGCTGCTCGATGCCATGCATCTGGGCCCGCGCGCTCGCGATGCGCACAAGGGCGATGCCGGCCATGTGCTGGCGATTGGCGGGGATCACGGCACGGCAGGCGCCATTCGCCTGTGTGGCGAGGCGGCGTTGCGTTGCGGTGCCGGCTTGGTGAGCGTGGCGACACGCGGCGACAACCTCATTGCGTTGAACAGCGCGCGCCCGGAATTGATGCCGCATGGCGTGCATGGTCCGCAGGAACTGCAACCCATGCTGGAACGCGCCACCGTGCTCGCGGTCGGGCCTGGCCTGGGGCAAGGCGCATGGGGCCACGCCCTATGGCTGACGGCCTTGGATAGCGGCAAACCGCTGGTGCTGGATGCCGATGGCTTGAACCTGCTGGCGCGCGAGCAGCGCCGTTTCACCACGCCTGTCGTCCTTACGCCGCATCCCGGCGAAGCGGGGCGACTGCTAGAAAAAAGCACCGCCGACGTGCAGGTCGATCGATTCGCCGCCGTGCGTGAACTGGCGCAACGCTACGGTGCCGTGGTCGTGCTGAAAGGCTCCGGCAGCCTGATCGCCAATCCGGATGGACGTCTAGACGTCTGTACCTGGGGCAACCCCGGCATGGCCAGCGGCGGCATGGGTGACCTGTTGACCGGCGTCATCGCCGCCCTGATGGCCCAAGGTTGTTCGCCCTGGGATGCCGCACGCATCGGTGTCGGTCTGCATGCCCGCGCCGGCGACGTGGCTGCGCGGAAAGGCGAGCGTGGCTTGCTGGCCAGCGATCTGCTTGATCCGCTGCGTGCATTGGGCAACGGGTTAGGGGTGCTCTGATCCATTTTTGCGTAGGCGGCATGATGTCCAGAAGGCACGCAGAGCGTGCTGCGTGGCGCAGGGAAGGCTGGTTGTCTTTTCAAGCCGTGCGGCGCAGTCTGCGTGCCTTCTGGACATCACCCTTCGGGCCGCCCCTGTCTGTTCACATGCCTTCGGTTCATCGTCTCGACAGACGGCCAGTTTGCCTTCGACGATGACGCTGTGGCCTGTGAACAGACAGGGGCGGTGACGCCTACGCAAAATGAATCAGATCACCCCACGCATGACTGAAGAACATTGGGAGCTGCCCGACGAGGACGCGACCCGCACGCTCGGTGCGCAACTGGCCGGGGCCTTGGACAGCGGCCTGGTGGTTTATCTGCGCGGCGAGCTTGGCGCCGGCAAGACCAGTTTCGCGCGCGCCTTGCTGACGGCGCTGGGCGTGGGCGAACGCATCAAAAGCCCCACCTACAGTCTGGTCGAGGGCTACCAGACCCGGGATGGCCGGCCGGCCTGGCACCTGGACTTGTACCGCATCGCCGATCCCGGCGAACTCGAATGGCTGGGGTTGGACGCGCTGGCCGAACCATCGGCGGTGGTGCTGGTGGAATGGCCCGAGCGCGGGCAGGGAGCATTGCCGGCACCGGATCTCGAAGTTCACCTCGGCTACCACGGCACCGGCCGGCATGCGCGCCTGCAGCCCAAGACCGCCCGTGGTGAGCAGGCGCTCCATAGGCTGGGATGACAATCCCGGCCATCGCCAGCATGCAGCGTTAGATTGTCATCGCGGCATGCATAAGTGTCCGTATTTATTGGGAAAACTGAACGGGCGGCGCATTCCTGTCGCGTCGGCAGAATGGTCCGCTTAGACCCAATATCTTGATCTGGCCTGACAAAAGCGTCGCAGGTCATGGAAATTTAAAGGAAAACCTCTTGCATTCAGGAATGTGGTGAGCTTCAATGCGCCACCATGAGGGGCTATCTCACTCGCATTTGTTGCCTGACTGCCACCGCGCTGCTTGCCGCGGCACCCGGCTTTGGCCTGCAGGCTGCCGAAGTGAAGAGCGCCCGCGTCTGGGCCGGTCCGGCTTACACCCGCGTGGTGTTCGATCTTTCCGGCCCCGCGAAGTACAAGCTCAGCCAGCAAGGCGACCAGGTGGTGCTGGAGCTGGCGGACAGCAGCACCGACGGCAAGCTCGCGCCTTCCGCGCAGGGCCTCTTCAAGGGGCTCAGCAGCACGTCCCAGGGTGACGTACTGCGCTTGACCGCCGCCGTGGCGTCCAACAGCCAGCCCAAGACCTTTATGCTCGGCCCGTCTGGCCAGGCCGGTTATCGGCTGGTGCTGGATCTCTACCCAAGCAACGGCAAGTCGCCCGCGGCTGCGGCCAAATCCGCTGCCGACAAGGGCGACGACACGCTCGTGGCGTCGAGCAAGCCGGCGCCGGCCAGTGCCCCCGCCGCCAAAGACGACGCCCCCGCTCCGGTGGTGATCAATGCCAGCAGCAAGCTGACGTCCCACAAGGGCGTCACCACTCGCCAGGCGGCCGTGCTGCTCAACAGCCAGCGCCAGGTGGTGGTGGCGGTCGATGCCGGCCACGGTGGCAAGGACCAGGGCGCGCATGGCCCGGATGGCACGCTGGAGAAGAACGTCACGCTGGCCGTGGCGCGCAACCTCGCCGCCTTGATCAACCGCCAGCCCGGCATGAAGGCCGTGCTTACCCGCGATGGCGATTACTTCATTCCACTCAAACAGCGCTACGAGATCGCCCGCCAGAACCAGGCGGACCTGTTCGTCTCGATCCACGCCGACTCCTACACCAGCAGCGACGCCAAAGGCTCCTCCGTGTGGGTGCTGTCGCCGCGCGGCAAGAGCTCGGTGGCGGCGCAGATGCTGGCCGATCGTGAAAACAGCTCCGACCTGATCGGCGGCGTATCGCTGGCGGCTGAAAACGACAGCCTCGCCTCCGTGTTGCTCGACATGCAGCAGGGCTGGGCCGTGCAGGCCAGCGAAACGGTGGCGCAGGACGTGCTGAATGCACTTTCCGCACTAGGCCCCACACATCGCGGCTACGTCGAGCGCGCCAACTTCGTCGTGCTGCGTTCGCCGGACGTGCCGTCGATCCTGGTAGAAACGGCTTTCATCAGCAATCCGACCGAAGAGCACCGGCTGCGTGATCCTGGCCATCAGCAGCAGCTGGCTACCGCCATCATGGATGGCGTTAAAGGTTATTTCCTGAGCAATCCGCCGCAAGGCACCTGGTTTGCAATGGAAGCGGCGCGCCGCAAGGGCGTGCTGCCGAACGATGCCAAGACCGATACGGTGGCCAGCACGGACCAGCCTGCCGACGCCGACGTGCGCGACATGCACCGCGTCGTCACCGGCGAAACCTTGCGCAGTATCGCCAAGCAGTACGGCGTAAGCGTGGATACGCTCAAGAACGCCAACGGCATCAACAGCAACAGCGTGCGCACGGGCACGATGCTGGTCATCCCGAACAGTTGACGTACTCGGCTTCGCGGGGCGCAGTCTCCTCCCCTGCTAGCGCAGGGAAGGGAGCAGAGCTGCGCGCTTCGAAATCCGGATAGTTGATGCCGCCGCACGCTGCTAAGCTTGCGCCCCATGTCGCGCATCCGTCCCCTTCCGCCCGAACTCATCAACCAGATCGCAGCCGGCGAAGTGATCGAACGGCCGTCCTCAGTGGTGAAGGAACTGGTCGAAAACAGCCTTGATGCCGGCGCCGGCCGCGTCGAAGTCGATATCGAACTTGGCGGCGCGCGCCTGATTCGCGTACGCGACGATGGCGACGGCATCGCTGCCGACGATCTGCCGCTGGCCGTTGCCTCGCATGCCACCAGCAAGATCGGCAGCTTCGATGATCTCGAACATGTCGCCAGCATGGGCTTTCGTGGCGAGGCGCTGGCGTCGATGGCTTCGGTCGGCCGTTTCGCCATGACCTCACGCTTGCGCGGCACCGACAATGCCTTTCGCATCGAAGTCGACAGTGGCCGCATGCAGGACGTGCGACCCGCCCAGCATCCGCAAGGCACCAGCGTGGAAGTGCGTGATCTCTTCTACAACGTGCCGGCACGTCGGAAATTCCTGCGCGCGGAACGCACGGAATTCGCGCACATCGACGATCTGCTCAAGTCGCTCGCACTGGCACGTGGCAGCGTTGAATTTCGCCTGAGCCATAATGGCAAATCGGTGCGCGTGTGGAAGGCCGCGCGCGACGACAACGCCATGCTGATGCGTGTGGCGGACATGCTCGGCGAGACATTTCCGCAGCAGAGCCTGCGTATCGATCACGCCTCGGCAGGTATGCGCTTGTCCGGCTGGGTGGGCTTGCCGACTGCGTCGCGTCCACAGGCCGATGCGCAATATTTCTACGTCAACGGCCGGTTGGTACGCGATCGCGTGGTGGCGCACGCGGTGCGCCAGGCGTATGCCGACGTGCTGTTCCATGGCCGTCATCCGGCGTTCGTGCTTTACCTGGAGCTGGACCCCGCTGGCGTGGACGTGAATGTGCATCCGGCCAAGAGCGAGGTGCGTTTTCGCGAGCAGCGCCTCGTGCACGACTTCCTGTTTCGCACCTTGCATGAAGCATTGGCGCAAACGCGTGCCGGCCAGCATGTGTCGACCGAGGCGCCGGTGTGGAACGCTGCGTCGAGCGTCGCCACGGCGGTGGTGCAGGAGGCGAGCCGGCAGGTGAGCCATTGGCCGGTAGGCGCATCGCAAAGCCGTCTTCACCTGGGGGTTCGCGACGAGCCGTTGATCGAGTACGCCACCTTGCTGGGCGAGCCGGTGGCGGACCTGCCCCATACCAGCTCGCAACCCATGCCGGCGGTCGATGAGAGCGAAGCGCCGCCGCTGGGATATGCCATCGCGCAACTGAAGACCATCTACATCCTGGCCGAGAACACGCATGGTCTGATACTGGTCGACATGCACGCTGCGCACGAACGCATCACTTACGAAAAGCTGAAAACCGGTCGTGCATGCAGCAATCTTCGCTCGCAAATGTTGCTGGTGCCGTTGTCGGTGCCAGTCAGCGCGAAGGAAGCCGCTGCCGCCGAAGAACACGGCGATGCCCTGGCCGATTGGGGCCTTGAGCTTTCGCGCAGTGGTCCTTCCGCAGTGGTCGTGCGGCGTATTCCCGCGTTGCTGGACGGCGCGGACGTAGCCGAACTTACCCGCAGCGTGCTCGGCGAACTGGCGCAGCACGGCAGTTCGCGTCAGCTGCAGGAACTGGAAAACGAACTGTTGTCGAGCATGGCTTGCCACGGTTCGGTGCGCGCCGGCCGGCGCCTTACCATTCCAGAAATGAATGCCTTGCTGCGCGAGATGGAGGCAACCGAGCGCTCCGGTCAGTGCAATCACGGTCGCCCCACCTGGGTGCAGCTGGGCATGACCGAACTGGATAAACTTTTTCTGCGCGGCAGGTAGATTGCATGAAGTATGCATTCCCTCGCCGCCGTCATTTCCGCGAAAGCGGGAACCCATCTTCGATTTTGCCTCAAAGCAAAATGGATTCCCGCTTTCGCGGGAATGACGGCCCCCTCAGTGTGATCGTTGGCTTTGCCGTTCCTATGCGATATGGCCTGACCGGATAAGCTTGTTCTCCGTTGTCGCCGAGCAGTTCTTGTTTCCCCCATAAATAGCCGCCCATACTCGGCATGACTTGCATCGAGCGGAGCAAACCCCATGTGGCGCCATGTCCTGGCCGGATTGATCCTAAGTACTGGAGTAGCCCTCGTGCATGCCGATACCCCCCACCAAGCCGCAACATCCGATGCCTATCAGCAGAGCATCGAGCAGTGGCGCGCCCAACGCATCGCGAAACTGACCGCGCCGGATGGCTGGCTCAGCCTGATCGGGTTGGAATGGCTGCAGGAGGGCGCCAACAAAGTCGGCACCGCCACGGACAACGACATCGTGCTGCAGGCCGGTCCCGCGCATCTTGGCGTGATTACGCTGGACAAGTCCGGTCAGGTGCGGATCAAGCTGGACAAGAGCAGCGCCGCGACGGTGGATGGCAAGCCGGCCGACGACGCTACGTTGATCGACGACATGCACGTCGCCGCCGATGCAGCCCCCACCCAGGTGGCTTTCGGGACGGCAAGCTTCTACGTGATTGATCGCGAAGGCCGCAAGGCGTTGCGCGTAAAGGATCCCGACGCTGCCACGCGCAGGCATTTCCTTGGTATCGATTACTTCCCGATTGATCCGTCGTGGCGCATCGTGGCCGAATGGGTGCCATTCGACCCGCCGCATGATCTGAAGATGGGCTCGGTGATCGGCACCATCGACACCGTAAAGGTACCGGGCAAAGCCGTGTTCACCCGCGATGGCCACACCTACGAACTGCTGCCGTACCAGGAAGAGCCGGGCGGCGAATTGTTCTTCGTGCTTGCCGATCGCACGTCCGGCCACGAAACCTATGGCGCGGCGCGCTTCCTCTACGCCGCGTTGCCGCAGAACGGCAAGGTGGTGCTGGATTTCAACAAGGCTTACAACCCGCCTTGCTCGTTTACGCCGTTCGCCACCTGCCCGCTCGCGCCGCCGGAGAATCGGTTGGATTTGCGCATTGCCGCGGGCGAGAAAAAATACCGCGGCGGGCATTGATCGTTTGAATCTCCATCTTGCGCGATCAACTCCCTCCCCTGCGTGTAGAAGGGGATAGGCTCTCAATTTCGCCAGTAGTAACGTGTGCGTCGCTCTTATTTTCCTTTGAACGCCGCCTTGCGTTTCTCCAGAAACGCACTCGTCCCTTCCTTCATATCTTCCGTCGCGAACATCAGCGCAAACGCCTGCGTCTCAAACTCCAACCCTTGATCCAGCGACGTTTCGCCGCCCTGCAACACCGTATCCAGAATGCTTGCCGCCGCCACCGGCGCCGCGGCAGCGAGCTGGTCAGCCAGCGCATCGACCGCGTCATCCAGTGCTTCGGGGGCCACCACGCGGGTCACGATGCCCAATTCATAAGCGCGCTGCGCGCTGATGGTGCCACCGGTCAGGCATAGCTCCAGCGCCGCGCCGCGGCCGGCCAGGCGCAGCAGGCGCTGGGTGCCGCCGAAGCCCGGGATCAGGCCCAGGTTGATTTCCGGCTGGCCGAACTTGGCTTTCTCGCTGGCAATGCGCAGATGGCAGCACATCGCCAGTTCCATGCCGCCGCCCAGGGCAAAACCTTGAATGCGCGCGATGACCGGCTTGCCCAATCGTTCGACGCTGCTCATCAGCCGCTGGCCGGCGCGCGAGAAACTTTGCGCCTGCATCGGCGTGTAGCCATTCATTTCACTGATGTCCGCGCCAGCCACGAACGCCTTGTCGCCCGCGCCGGCCAGCACGATCGCCCGTACCGCGTCGTCTTGCGCGGCCTGGCTGAAAGCGAGGGTCAGCTCGTTCAAGGTTTCGCGGTTGAGCGCATTGAGCTTGTCCGGCCGGTTGACGGTGATGGTGCGCACGGCACCGCGGTTGCCGATCTCGAGATTGCGATAGGCCACGTAAGGGCTCCAGCAGAGGTAAAGCACTGATTTTAGCAGCGGGAACCTTTGCTGCTCCCGGCTTTCTCATTGCCAGTCCGGTGTCTCCGCCGTGCCGTTCCGAGCCATCCCTCGCTGCGCGAAGCGTTACGGTGTAGCTGCATCGAGCCACCGATCTGCCTACGATGACGGCTTTCGCCGTATGCTTAGAGCCTGCCCCATGCCTCCAAGTCGTACTCACCAGTTCTGTTTGCCCGGATCGCGGCCGCTCAAGGATGCCGGCTGCACGGAGGCGTTGGGCGGTTTTGCAGCCTGGAGAATGTAATGACACCTACGCGTTGGTTGCTTCCCGTTCTGCTGCTGCTTGCCGCGTGCGCGGTTCAGGCGCAGGGAACGAACGCGTCCGGTTCGTCATCGCCGCAAGCCCCGGCGGCGAAGCTCGACAAGCACAAGCTTTCCTACGCCATCGGCTACCGCATCGGTACGCAGTTCTCCGACGGCGATATCCCGGTCGACATGGCCGTGCTGCAGAAAGCCATTGAAGACGCCTACGCCAAGCGGGCACCTGCCGTATCCAGGCAGGACATGTACAACCAGCTGGTCGGCCTCGGCGAACGCATGCATGACCAGGCGATGGCCGAGTTCCATCGCATTGCCACCGAAAACGCCAAGAAAAGCGCTGACTTCATGACGCACAACGCCACCCTCCCGGGCGTGGTGCAGTTGCCTTCGGGCATCCAGTACTCGGTGATCAAGAAGGGCGACGGCACGGTCAGCCCGGGCATCGACAGCCAGGTCACCGTCAACTATCGCGGCATGCTGATCGATGGCACCGAATTCGACAGTACCTGGGCGCACGGCCACCCCGTGACTTTCGGCGTCGACAAGGTGCTGCGCGGCTGGCAGTACGTGATTCCGCACATGCACGTGGGCGACCGCTGGAAGGTAGTGATCCCGCCCGCGCTCGCCTACGGCGACCAGGGCGCGCTGCCGCGCATCGGCCCAAATCAGGCACTGGTGTTCGACATCGAGTTGCTGGACATCAAGCCGCCGAATCCACAAGCGCCAAACCCCTGACGCCGGTACGGCATGTGCGTTAGCATGTCCGGCGCATGTCGAACCCATCCCCGCTTTCCCCGCAAGCCATTCTCAGCCCCTGTGTCGGCATCTGCCGGCTGGATGCGCATGGCTATTGCGAAGGCTGCTATCGCACCGGCGATGAAATCGCCCGCTGGCGCAGCATGAGCGAACTCGAACGTTCACACTTCATGGACGTGGTGCTGCCTGCACGCGAGCCCACATGATGGAAGCCTTGCAGCGCGTCCTGCGGCCGCTGTCGCAACCGCCGCTGCCGCCGGGTTGGAACCATGCCGAGATGACCGAGCTGATCGGCGAGGTCGAGCGCCGTCCGGCCGCCGTGCTGATAGGCGTGCGCGACGAACAATCATTGCGCATGGTTTTCACAGTCCGCACGGATCATCTCAGCTCGCACGCGGGACAGGTCGCGTTTCCCGGCGGCAGTGCCGATCCCACCGACGCCGATGCGCTCACCACCGCGCTGCGCGAGACGGAAGAGGAGATCGGCTTGCCGCGCGCCCTGGTGACTCCGCTGGGTTACCTGGATTGCTTTGAAACCATCAGTGGTTTTTGCATCACGCCGGTGGTGGCGCGCATCGATGCCCAGGCGCGCTTTGTGCCGGCACCCGATGAAGTGGCCGAAGTATTCGAAGTGCCGCTGGCGTTCTTCCTCGATCCATCGAACCTGAAACGCTACGCCATGAACTACCGCGGCCATCGACGCGAGATGGTGGAATTCCAGCACGAAGGCCACCGCATCTGGGGCGCCACCGCCGCCATCTTGATGAATCTTCTGCAAAGGATGGAACAGTCATGAAAAGCACGTTGATCGCCGCCGAAGAACTCGCAGCCCTGTCGCCGGATGGGGTGCTGATCGTCGATTGCCGCTTCGATCTCGCTGATGCCAAAAAAGGCGAGCGCGATTACCACGCCGACCACATTCCCGGCGCCGTCTTTGCCGACCTCGATCACGACCTTTCCGACCTCAGCCGCATACCGCTCGGGCTTGGCCGGCATCCATTGCCATCCGAACAAGCGTTCTCCGCCGTGCTGTCGCGCCTGGGCTGGCGCCCGGGTTTGCAGGTGGTGAGCTATGACGCCGGCAATGGTTCGCTGGCGGCAGCGCGCTTGTGGTGGCTGCTGCGCCTGTGCGGTGTACGCGAAGCCGCGGTGCTCGATGGCGGCTATGCGGCGTGGAAGGCGGCGAACCTGCCGATATCGCAAGAGCCGTCACCACGACAGCCAACCCAGGTGAGCGTGCATTACGAGGGCAGTCAGGTAGTCATCGATCACGCTACCGTCGGTAGTCTGCAAGACGGCTTGCTTATCGATGCACGTGCCACGGCGCGTTATCGTGGCGAAGTGGAACCGATCGATCGTGTTGCAGGCCACGTGCCCGGCGCGGCGAATCGGCCGTTTACCGAGAATCTGCAAGCCGATGGGCGTTTCAAATCACCCGCCGAATTGCGCGAAGCGTTTCGCGCGGTGATCGGCGATCATGCGCCCGAACACGTGGTGCACATGTGCGGCTCCGGCGTTACTGCCTGCCACAATCTGCTGGCCATGGAGCATGCCGGGCTGGCCGGCTCGCGCTTGTACGCGCCTTCGTGGAGCGGATGGATCAGCGACGCATCACGGCCCATCGCAGCAGGGAATACGTAGATGGGAGTGAGGCGCAGCGAACGCCAACATGGTATGCACGCGTGGAATGTTGGCGCGCGCGTTCCGCGCAGGCTGGATTGTCATGCCAGCCCGCAAATTACTTCGCCTTGCTCTTCAACCTCGCCACCAATGCCTGCAACGTCGCCTGGGTCTGCGGATGGAAGAAAGCGTCCACGAACGCATCGATCGGCAACGCATCCACATTCGCAAACGTGGCCATCAGATCCGCCCGTGCGATCAACCGCGTTCGAAGCATCGCATGCGAGGGCAGGGCGAGCGTTTCATTGAGCCAATGCAAGGCACGCGTGGTTACCTGGTCCACCGCGACCAGTTCGTCCACAAACCCGAACGCCAGCGCCTGCTCCGCATCGATCAATGCGCCGGACACCAGCAAGCGTTCCGCCCGATACGAACCCACCACCCGGCGCAGCGCCATCTGGATGCAATCGGGCGCAATCAATCCCACCTGTACCTCATTCAAGCCGATGCGATAAGGGCCTTGTGCCATCACGCGGTAATCGCAGAACAGCGAAAGCACCGCGCCGCCCGCAGGACTGTGGCCGGTGACGGCGGCGACCACCGGTATCGCCGAGTGGGCAAGGGCGGTGCAGGTGGCGAAGAACTCGCGCCAGAATTCGCGCACGCCGGGACGGTCGCGCGTCAGCAGCTCCGGGACATCCACGCCGGCGGAGAACATGCCTTGTGCGCCGGATAGCACAACGCCGCGCGCGCCGTCGTGTACGGCTTCTGCCAGGGCTTGTTGCAGGGCTCCCAACAAATCCAGGTTCAAGGCGTTGACCGGCGGACGCGCCAACTGGATTTCTACGACGGCATCGTGCTTGGTGATAGTGAGCATGGGTGTTCCGGAAGCAGTTCAAGATTGCGGCTGGTCGTCAGCCGCCCCGGTGTAGCGTACGCCATAGTCAAGCACGGTCCCGCCATGAACGGGTACCTTCGACCGTGATTCCAGTGGGTCGGTAGCTTGCTTGCTCGGCTTGGGGAGGGATGGCCTCACGGCCATTGCCACAAATGGTTTGGATGTTCGTGCTCCGTGACCGTGCATTCTCGCCGGGGGAATCGTGCAAGCCCTGGCATGTGCGAGCGCGCGCGAGGCTGGCGCGTCCGCGCTTCACCTTTTCGTAGTTCGTTGCTACCCACGGAGGCAGTTTCATTCCGCGTTGCTTGCGACACAGATCCATACATCTCAATTCATCATGAGGAAAATGATCATGTCCAACGTACAGGAGCGCACGGTGGTATATGGACCTTTTGATAAGGCGGGCAAGGCTCAAGGCGAGATGCAGGCGATCATGCAGGCCAGTGTCGAATCCGTTGACCTTCAGTTCAATGCGCAGCATTTTTATCGAGATACGAGACGCGGGTGGCTATATTTTCACGCCAGTATGCGGGTGGGGCAGGATCGAGGCGTAATTATTGCCCTCGCGCTGCGTGACAAAGATGCGGCCAGTGGTACGTACACGGTGCCCAGTGACGACGTGGTTCTTCTGTCTTACATCCGCGAAGGCAATGATCCAGACTCAAGAATTGAATATCGCGCCACCCATGGCAGCATCGAATTTGAGAATCACCAGCCTGCCGAGCGCATTAGCGGAAGGTTTCAGTTTACGACCGAGACCGTGAATGGGATTTCTTATCGCGCGATAGGCGGACGGTTCGATATTGTGGGAATGAATTAGACACGCAGTTTTTCACGGTGAACCAGTGCTGGCTTACCCCGGTTTGATCCTGTCTATTGATCACCTCTTTTGGGCTCACCAAGCGCAGGCCGTTGACCGGAAAACGCAGCGAATACATGCCCTCCCTACTGCCGTAGGGAGGGATCGATCATCGTGAAGGCTGGCACTGAGCTGGCGTCAGATTTGTAGAAGATTGTCGAGTCGATGTGAATCGATAAATTTTTACCGTCGCATCGCAGGGAATGTGCCGAGGGCGGCCTGTATATCCGCAATCCGGAAGCGCGTGGCTGCATCGCCTACGGCAGGCCGGACGTATCCGGGACAGGCGCCCCAGCGCGGCCCGAAAAGCATGGAAACCCCGGGGTACGGCCTACGATCCACATGCTTGGCGTCACCTCGTTCCCGGACGGCGCCCTCTTGCAACATCATCGATGTTCAGGTCGATCCGAAGATCTCCGCTTTGTATCTGGAGGAGGCGATTCGGAATTCCCTGCCAGCGTTCAATGGGGGTACTTATCGAGGTGGGTATACCCTTCGAAGTAGGGTGAATCTCGACACCGACCGCTCCCAGAATTTCCGACAGCCCCGGCACGAGAGGCCTGCCGCTCGTTTTCATATGCCCTTGCCCGACCAGCGCAAGCCATTTTCCCGGATGCAGTCCCTGATCCATCTCTATGACTGTTTTTCCCCAGTAGTTCATTGATTTCAATCTTGTATTGATACCTGCCGTGGGGCTGGTGTACAGATGGTTGTCTATCCCAACAATTCGGATGCCGAGTTCTTCTGCCCGTTCAAATAAATTTCCTACCGTATAGGGCCATCCATATCGCCCCCTGTCCCAATCGCCGTCCGCGGCAAGTCGTTGCCTCCTTGTTTTCGCCTGGGTTATCCATTCGCCATCGAATCCCTCGACATAGATGGTAGTGACACCATTTCTTTTTAGATTGGACAGGTTGTCGTAAAGAAATTTAATCGAAGATACGTTGGTGTGTTCTTCGCCAAGCACGAGGCCGTTTGAATTTCTATACACGGCATCGATGAGATCTGTTGTGGTTGCATTTTTGCCAAGTGAAGGAATGGCAGGCCGGGGTGGGTAGGTGCTTACGGGAACATTATTGTAGTAGTCGTTATAAAGATTTTTGAATGCAGTGCGCCGCTGCTTATAAGTTTGCGCATGGATGAATTTAGCCAGCAACGCGGCCTGGTTTCCCGATTGAGACGTTGAAGGCGCGGCGCTTCCTGCACTCGAACTTGAGCCGGGCGTGGACTGGTTTGCTCCGGCCGCCTCGATCCGGATGACTTTGGGCTGCCACACCTCCTTGCCATTGCGTAGCTCTGGCTTGGCAATGATGCCGGCGCTGACGAGCTGGCCTTCATTGTCGGGATCGATGGTACGCAACAGGTAGTGGCCATTTGGCTGGTCAGGCATTTTCGGAGCCAGATAACGCTGCCGCTGTCCTGGCACGTCTACGATAGTCATGCGATGGACCGCAGCGGCTTCGTGCAGCGCGCTGTCCCCGGTTGCGCGCCGTGGAACGACACGCGCCATGGAGGTTGCCGGGCGCTTGGCGCCGTTCTGCACAATGGCAGCAAAGTTCGGCAAATCCTTGAGGCTCGTGATGGCTTTGTAAGGATTAAGCAAGCGCCGCAGCCCCTTCATTGCAGCCCGGCCTGGTGCCACGATGTCCGCCGCCGAGGTGGCTATATCCATGGCAGCAAGAAAGAGATCTCCCATCGTTTCTGCATCCAGCTGCTGATTGGATTTGGACAAGGTCTGCGTGTCGGCCAACAGCCGTCGTACGTGAGCGTCGTAAAGCGTGTCTTCGAGCTGTCGGAACGACGCAGCCTTTATGTCGCCGCGATCGAATATGTCGTAGCCCCTTTTGAATTGTTGATCCAAAAAGGATTTCATATTTTCAGAGACATGATTTTTAAAATAAGCCTGCCAGTCGTCTCCTCTGAATCGGCGGTCCCTTTTCAGATCGTCCATGCCTCGCGGGTAAGTCGCAAAATCGTTGCCATCGGGCGCGTTGGGCGTGTAAAGAAGCAGGCGGGCGTCGGGTTTGGCATTCCTCTTAGCGATCAGTAACGGCCCTTCGACGCTGGCGCCTGTTCGACTGCCTCGGCCGGCGCCGATGGCTAGATGGAAAATCTGCAGTGGTTCGCTGTTATCACCGAGCCCATCGGGATGGTCCAAGAGTGCCATGACCTGGGCATAGCCTTGGTCGTCCAGCGCGCCACTGAGCCTCGCTTCTTTCGCATCAGCGCGCATTTGCGCGGCGTAGCTGTCCTTCCAGCCTTGGCGCAGTTCATTGCCCTCAGCGGATAACATGCGCCGCTTGAGCAGGTCCTGATGGCCCTGGCCCACATTCAAATCGCGAGCCAACCTGTGCAGATCGCTTTGCAGCAGGGTGATCTGCTTCCCGTTGCGGTCCGTAAAGCTGGCTCGCGAGTTGGGATTCACTGCGGCGTTGGGAATGAGATCCCATTTGGTCTTGACGTTATTGAGCGCGAATTGAGTCAAGGAAACCGACGGCTGAGGGAGCGGTCGTCCTGCTCGGCTCGCATACGATTGCACCTGGATGGTATCCGGATCGATGTCCGCATCGGGATATTTCGCCTGCAAGCTGTCTTTGATGCGCTGGGCGGCATACTCCTGCAATGTAGGGATTTGCTCTTGCATGCTGTCATGGAGCGCTTCGGCCTTCTGCTTCGAGTCCCGTTCCAGTTGGTCCAGCTGTGCACGATCCAGCTCGCTGGCGTTCTTCCACCACGCCGGACGATTGTGTTCGACCACGGCGGCATTCCGCCGGGCCTCTATCTGGTCGGCATCGAACGAGGCTGTCAGGGGTTCGGAGAGATTCCCGGCGACCGCATTCAAGTCATTCAGATCGGTGATCCCTCTTTCCTTGGCCTGCTTGAAAGCGTACGCGGTGTCGCTCTTATGGCGATCCAGCTGCGTTTTGACGCTGTAGTTGAAGATATCTTCGCCAAGCGGATTGAGACCCAAATGGAGCCCATCAAGGCGGGATGGCAGCTTGTCCGCGTCTTCGTCTGGTAGTGCACTCAACAGCTCTTGGCGATTCTGCTTCAGAACATGATCTTGAAAATCCTGCAGCGAATCGAAGGTTTGGATACCTCGGGTTGGCGAATAGAACACCGCTACCGTCTTGCCCGACGTGGAATGGTTATCAGCGATCAGGAACGCCCCTGGCACGGTCAAGCCGGGGGGCGGGATGTTGTTCGCAATGATCGATACGCCATACACCGCCGGCGTGGTGGGCTGCTTGCGCTCTTCCGCAGTTGGAGCGGGGTTGGCGAGGACTGCGTCGATGAGCGCCCTGTGCTCCGGTTTTAAGGTGCCATCGATCGTACGAAGGTCGGCCTCCGCCCTGAACTGCGCCCCTCGATTCAGGCGCAGGTACGCTAATGGGCTGGTGTTGGCGGGAGCCCCGGGTGCGAACTCGCTGGGCGTGTCGAAGTAGTTGTCCGTGCTGCTCTGCATGGCGGCGGCCGGATCGCGGACCAGCTGGCCGAGCCGGTTTTTGAAGTCTGCCGGATCGGCTCCGTCGAGGGCCAAGTCGGCATTCACGGCGCTTGGGCTGGTGAAAAGGCCATAGCGCGTCTGGGGGTCGTTCAAAAAGGACGGTATCTGCCCTGTCTTGAGGGCTTCCGACAGCACATCCGTCAGTTTATGGGGAGCGTGCAGGTTGCGCTTCAACCCGGCGGCGCCACCGCGGTCATTGAACGTGCCCACATAGTCTTCCGTGTACTCATTGACATACACGCTATCCAGGTCAATCGGCAGCTTGCTGTTGGGAAACAGCGCCCTGGATACGGCCTGCAGGAAGGTAGGCCGTCGATCGACAATCGCCTGGACTTGCTGGGAACTGGCGGCCAGGCCTTCATTGCTTTTTTGCTCGTTGTCTACCTTGGCGGGATCGGTGGTCTGCACGTCGGAGCTTGCCTGCGCATGGTCGGCTGCCGAACGGGTGGTACGCAAGGTATTGGATGGTGCTCCGAATCGGCCGACGCCGGACGACTTTCGTGCATAGCCGGCGTCGGTAGACGAGAACGACTGCGCTTGTGGCTGGGGCGAATGAGGTTTGGCAGCTTCCTTGTCGGCGGCCTCCGATGGCGGTGCATGAGTGTCAGCCACAGGCGCGTTGGATAGCGAAGGAGTGGAATCAATGGCCATAGATATGCTCTCGATCGAGGAGACGCCATCTATGTCGCCCAAAAGGGGTGTGCATGTGAGGTAATTATGTTCGGTCTTCAGCGATGGCTTGGCGTGTTTCCGTCGCTTCGCCGATGCTGGCCTTCCTCGCGCGGTATTGGACACGCCCGGTGGTCGCTCGCCACGCAAGTCCGAGGCATACGCTGGGCGAACGTGTTGCTGGGTAACGTGAAACGTACAACGTATTGCTGCATCAAATAGACCGTCGTGCGCAGGCCAGTGGTTTGCGCCGGGCTGGGCGGCCGCTACGTCAATACGTTGTGTGGGGTAGTGGTTTGCTTACCGGGCGCGCTGCGTTCGAATTCACTTCGAACGACGTCGATGGCTAATGAGAGATGCCGGCGAGTTTTTGGTATAGCTATCGAGCTGCTTGAATTTGCAAAAAGTCGGTTTTGCGGTGGCGTGAGGGTGCGTTTTTCAGCAAATGCCTGGGTGTCCGCGGCGGTGGCGCGCTCGCCGTAGTCGATGATTGCTTCGAAATGCCACGTGACGCCGGGCAAGGCGCTTTCATCCCACAGATAGAGTGGCGCGTGAAAACGCGCGTTGCCGTAACGGATCCTGCTCAGGTAGCGCTGGGCTTTCGTGTCACATCCGTCTTGCTCCGCGCCCGCGGCATCTTCCGGCAGGTAGTCGTACAGAATATGTTCGCCATAAGGATTGACCGATTCCTCCAGCCACCATTCCGTTACGCGCACTGTTGGATCATCCGGATCGGCCACGCGCGCTGCCGCCCGAGCCTTCCACGCGCGGCTGGTAACGAGACACCTGGTGCGGCATCGGCAGCACCAGGCCGCCATACTCGGTCACCGTGCTGACCACAGGACGGCCGTGCGCATCGCGTTCCATCAGCAGGATGTCGCCGCTGGGCCCAGTATCTCGTCGTCGGGAAGATACGCCGGCACCCCTCTCGCGGTATGCCGCGTGAAACCGGGCAAAGGCAGCGACCAGCCGATACCGAACGGGCCGTTGCCTTGATTGCTGCCGTATTGCAGCGCCAGCTCGGGTGCGTAGCCGCGGCCAGGCGACAAGGGCAGCGGGATCGATAGCGTGGCGGCGCCGGTCGGGCCGACCGCGCCCCAGCTTTTGCCGATGCTCTGGATCGCGCCGCCGCCCTTCGGCAGGCTGGGCGGCGCGATGGCGAGCGTGTCGGGGGAGCGCTCGGTCATGGCAAGCGTTGCGCCGGGACATGCGATCGAGATCTGAAGGGCGACATACGACGCGCTGCCGAACCGGGGCGGTAACACCGGGATCCGGCGCCTGGGCGACTTGCTGCGAGATATGGGTAGCGTTCGCCAAGGCGCGTCATGTGGCTGCCTGTCCCTAAAACAAACCGGCAACCGACGCTTTGCTGGGACGTGGGAACCAAAAGTTTTGTGGATTCAGGGGCAGCTGCCGATCAATTGTTATGCCAATGGGCACCTCGGTTACATCATAGGAACCGGATGCGAATGCGCCCTTCACGCGGATATCGGAACTACCTTGCGCAACGTCTGTTTTTAACAGCGACCGGAATTCGCTCGGAAGCTTCTCCGCCCAAATTCCCACGAGATCATTGATCTTGTTAGCGTCCAGCGACGAATTCACTAGCGGGGTGACGACCATGCTCAACAGATGCCCAGCGTTGCCGGCGGCGGCGCGCAGCATGGCGGCATCGGCCACCTTCTTGAATTCCGGAACCTTCAACTGGTTACGGTCTTCCGGCTTTGGGACTTTCAGTTTCGAATTCGTCCATCCCCCGCGCGTGGCTGAGCCGGTGGCGGCGGCCGTACCGGCGACAAGTGCGGACACGTAGATCTTGTCGACCGCTTCCGGTACGGCCGCGCTGGCGAAATAGTTACCGACCAGGGTCAATGCATGGGCCGAAGCGGACACCGCCACGCCCGTTGGGTCCGGCTCCCCCTCCCATTCAACCGTTGTCCCGAAGTTGGAAACGCTTTGCGCAATAGCCTCTCGCGTGCCTGCACCCAACAAGGTTGCTATCTGTTTCGTTGCGTCCGTGTTGTAAGCGGGGTTGTTGAAGTAACCAAGTACCGAGGGAAGGCCACCGAGCACGCCGCCGATCACCGCTCCGCCCAGTCCAGCGGCAAGTTGAGCCAGGGAGCTATGGTCGCTCTTCTGGGCCGCCGCACGCATCACGCTGAATCCTACGTAGCTACCGGGGATGGCACCGGCGAGGGCACCCGCACCGGTCAGTGTCAAATTGACGGTGGCGCTGGCGGCACCGGCCGCGTATTGAAGCCCTTTTGTTACGCCAAATTGCACCGCGGCCGGAGTGAGCGCGGCGAAGGATTCGCGCCCGAAAGCCGACAGGGATGCTTGCAAAGATTGGGTAGGCTCGACCCAAAGCCCCGCCGTATCGATATTGACCACCGGATTGCCGCCCACGAAGCGATAACGATTGCTGCCATCGATATCGCCCGCAGGATCGGGATTGAGCCAGCGCTGCAGCCATGGCGCGTAATAGCGGAACCCGTAGTAGTACAAGCCGGTGGCGTCGCGCTCCTTGCCCGAATAGCGGACCGTCTTGTAGCCAGCCTCGATCTCGCTGCGCGCGCTCCATCCCGCCGTGCCACCGTACGGGTAATACCACTCGTGGCTGATGCGCTGGGCGTCCTGGTCCAGCTCCTGCACGCTGGAGCCCAGATGATTTTCCAGCACATAGCGCAATTGATCGTTGGGCAGCCCTGCCGGCGGCTCGCCCTCCCAGTGGAGCGCGCGCAGGTTGACACCGCCCGCGCTCAGGCCGATCACCTGCAACACTTCGCCAGTCGCCGTATCGGTACGTAGTTCCAACCCCGGCAAGTAGCGCACTTCGCGGATATGCGTGCGCGCCTGCGCCTGGGTGCTGTGCAGCTTGCGCGTGCGCTGTTGGCTGCCGTCGTAGACATAGCGCTCCTCGTCATCGGGACCGAGCGTGCGGGTGACCGGTGACACGCCTTGCAACCGATTCCGGCCATCCCACCTCAGGGCTTGGCCGGGCTGCAACGTGCGCAGATTGCCGTTCGCGTCGAAGCTTGCCGCAAAGTCCGCCTCGCCGAGGTCCGGCTTGGGCAGACTGCGATTGCTGGCCGGCGCCACCACCATCTGCCGCGTGTAACGCTGATCGCCGACATGACGCAGTTCGATAAGGTTGCCAGCCGCATCGTAGTCATAGGTTTGGGTATAGGGCACCAGCGCGTGCGGATCCGGCTGCACGTGCAGCTCCGGCGGGCCGGCGCCCATCGTGATCCCGGCCATTTCGCTGCCGGTGGCTTCGACCAATTGGTACAAGGTGTCGTGGGCATAGGTGCTTACGCCGTCGCTGCGCCGATTGGCGTAATAGCGGACGGCTTGCGTGGCGTCTTCGACCTGCACCAGATTGCCGACCGGATCATAGGCATAGGCAAAATGCTGCAGCAGCGTGCCGTCGTCCTTATGCATCTGTGCCTGCAGCAGCCGGCCATCGGCCGGATCGTAGGCGTACGTCGACGTGACGTCATTGCCGGCGGTCTGCGCCACGATCTGGCCGGTCGGGTCGTAGGTAATATCGCTGACCAGACGCTGCTCGCGGATTTGCCCAGGCCATTGCAAATAGCTCTCCTGCAACTGGCCGGCCACGGTATAGGCGTAGCGCTGAAGGTTGCCCTTCGCGTCGGTACGCTCGCTTAACTCGCCGAGTGCGTTGTAGCGCCAGCGGCTGGTGAAGCTTTCGGCTTCGAGCAAGGCATCGCGTTCGATCAAAGCCTCCGGCCAGTCCGGCTCGTCCAGGCTAGCCAGAAAACGACGGGTGTCAGTGAGCGCGGTACCACCGAGACCGTAGTCGGGGAGATGGCGCGTGCCGGCCGGATCGTCATGACGAATCAGCCGGCCGCAGCGATTGTGCGCGGCTTCCGTATCGATGGCGTCACCATAGGTGAAACGTTCGAGCACGCGTGGTGCCTGTCCGGCAATCTGCTCCGTCACCGCCGTAGTGCGCAGAGCAGGATCGTAGCCAATGCAGTGCGTGCTGCCACGGCTGTCCCAGGTTTGCAGTGGCTGTCCCGCCTCGCCATACAGGCCGATCGTCCAGCCCGCGTCTACACTGTCCGTGCGCAGCACGGCGCCTGACAAGCTGGTCAGGGTGCGAGTGTTGGCGGCGACGGTTTCGCCGGCCTCGGTCAAGGCCCACAAACGGGGATCCCATCGCAGTGCCTCGCGGCCTCGCACGTTATACGCGAAGCGGTGTACACGCGATTGGGCTTGCTCAGTGACCGAAGCCGTTGGCGAGCGGCAGTACGCCACTTTGCGCACTGTCAAACCGCGCGGATCCCATGCCGTTAACGTCGGCGTGTGAGCATGGAGGGCGGCATGGACATCCGGACTGGATTGCATCAGCGCTGCCTCACTCGCCGCCGCAAGAGGCATGCATAGAGTGCGGTCAGCAATGGCCCGCACGCACCCTCCGCGTCATCACATGCTGACGCAATGTGATTGGTCAGTAGCGTCTGCCGTTGAATGATTTGACCAGGTTGAGCCAGCACTGACTGCCGTGGGTCCATGTGCCACTCCATCCCGAAGTTTTACAAGTGGACTGGTGTGTGCGACTACGACATCGCAACCAGCACCTGACTTTAGCCATGACGTTATGCGAGAGCGACTGATGCTACATGTGGCGTGTTCTTCGGCGCTGCTGTGTCATCGCATCGGCAAAGACGGCCGCTCGCATGGGCGAACAAAGTAAAAAACGAGAACGCTGCACAATATTAAAGGCTGCTTAAGCAGACCCACCCCACTCGCGCGCCGCAATGTACGTTATATCATGTGAAAAAAACGCGCATGCGGCATGCGCAGGTCAATGGCATGCGATGGAATGGCGACATTGCTCATTTGCAACGGGGATGCCCAGCATTGCCGTCCGCCTAGTGGGGTGGCTCAGGAGTGCGTACGGCTGGGCAAACTCGTAATGGATCTCGTCGGTACGACAAGTAAAGCAAATGTCCTCTGGTTGAAGCGGTGCTGCATCTCGATGTGTCGATGGCCATCTGGCGCTCCACGCTCTTGGGTAATGATGATCTTGGCGCAGGATTTGCGACGGAGCTCCCTGAGGTTGCATTGATGTCGACCGTGCGCTGCATGTGCGCGTTTCTTTCACGCACGGCCATGTAGGTTCTTGGCCAAACTAGGAGTCGCTCCGTTTCTGCTGACGGCAAGGATGCTTGATACGTGCATCGTGATTCGTTCTACTTCGCGCTACCGATGCCAGCGTTTCCGAGTACTGCAGGTTCATCGGTGCTAAACGGTAATGCGTAGCCAGATTGCTGCCGGATGACGGCACTGTCCCCCCATGTCATCCGGTCACCGCGGGAAGCTTCGTTCCTGCGGATGATGGAGTTCTTCTGTAAAAACCACCGGCATGGTGGTCACTAGCACATTCGTCAAGATCAGCCTTGCGCAAGAGTTTGCCAGTTGCGACATGTCACGATCTGGAGGCTTGAACGGAAGGCCCTGGTAGGGTGCTGCCATAGCGGAAGGTAGCCCGGCGTAGGAGGCGTCGTGACGGTTGAGGACAAGTTTTCGATCGCGGCGCCCACGCTGCCCAAAGGTGGCGGCGCCATTCAAAGCATTGGCAAGGGATGGGGCGCGGTCGGCGCGACCGGCGCAGCTTCTTTTACGTTGGCATTGCCGATCAGTCCGGGGCGAGGTTATGCGCCCGGCCTGGCCTTGAGCTATAGCAGCGCCGCGGGTAAGAGCGAGTTCGGCCAGGGATGGTCGATGCCGCGTCCGGCGATTGCGCGGCGGGCCGGCAAGGGCGTGCCTGCTTACGCGGAGGATGACGAGTTTGTCTCGCCCAGCGCCGACGTGCTGATGCCCGAGGTCGACGCCACGGGCACACCCGTGCTGCGAACGGCCGCCATTTTGCGTGGCGTTGCGCTGGGCGAAACATACACCGTGCAGCGCTACTTTCCGCGCGTGCGCGGTGATGGTGCGCGCTGGGAAAGTTGGCGCGGCGACGACGACTGGTTCTGGCTGGTGCACGATGCAAACGGTTCGTTGCATGTGTACGGGAAAACGGTTCGAGTTTCGCAAGCGCGTACCGAGACATCGCCGGAGCGCATCGCCGAGTGGCTGCTCGAAGAATCGGTAGCACCCGATGGCGAACATATCCTGTACGAATATTTGGCCGAAGACGACGAAGGTTTGTCTGCGGCTGACACCTTGCGTGACTGCACGCGGCGCCGTTACCTGTGGCGGGTGCGCTACGGCAATACCCATGCGGACCCATTTCCTTTCCTGCTGCGCAGCGAGGCCGTTTCGAATACCTGGCATTTCGATCTGATCTTTGACTACGGCCAGCGCGATACGGGCTACGGCGAGACGCCAACCTATGCAGCGTCCCATCATTGGTCGAAACGGCCGGATCCCTATTCGAGCTTTGCCTACGGATTCGAGGTGCGCACGCTGCGTCTGTGCCGCCAGGTTCTCATGTTCCATACGTTTGCGCCGACGCAGGCGGAGCGCCGCGCAGGCGAAGAGGAACACCCTCTGGTAACGCGTCCACTGGGCGAAGCGCCCGTGTTGGTGAAGCGCCTGCTGCTGGAGTACGACTGCGATGCGCTTTCGTCCAGCCTGGTCGCAGCCCACTCGATGGGCTATGGCGCGGAGGGCGAGATCGCACATCTGCCGCCGGTCGAGTTTCGGCACATACCATTTCCCGCCCCGCAGGATGCCCGGTTCACACCCTTCGCGGCACTGGCCAATTCTCCGGGAATCCAGTCGGAGCGTCCGGTGCGCGAACCCTATCAATGGGTGGACCTGTATGGCGAAGGATTGCCGGGCGTGCTGGCGCGAGACGAACGCGGCTGGTGGTATCGGGAACCGCTACGTGCCGATGCTGACGTCGATGCACACGCGGACCCGAATGCGGTGGCCTACGGTGCGCCAACGTTGCTCGAACATATTCCGACGGCGAACGCCACGGCGACGTCCACGCGCCAATGGCTGGCGGATCTGACCGGCGACGGCAAGCTCGAATGGATCGTGGCGCGCCCGGGAATAGCCGGGTTCTTCGCGCTCAATCCCGATCGGAGGTGGTCGAGCTTTGTCACGTTCGGGGCTTTTCCGCTCGAATTTTTCAGCCCGCAAGGGCAGCTAGCCGATCTGATGGGCGATGGATTGTCCGATCTGGCGATGATCGGCACGCGCAGTGTGCGCCTGTATGCCAATCGACGCGAAGCGGGTTTCGCGCCGGCTCGGGATGTTGCACATGACGAGGATGCCTTGCCAGGCTTGGGCGACGGCCGAGGCGCGCTGGTGGCTTTCAGCGATGTGCTGGGCTCCGGCCAGCAGCATTTGATCGAGATCCGCCACGACCGGATCAGCGTGTGGCCGAACCTGGGACGAGGGCGTTTTGGCAAGCGACTGGCGTTCGCGCCGCTGTCGTTTGACGCGAGCGAGTTCGATGCCAGCCGAATCCGACTCGCCGATCTCGATGGATCGGGTGCCACGGATCTGATCTATCTGCGCAGCGATCGCATTCAGGTGCTCATGAACCAATCGGGCAATGGATTCGCCACCGCGGTGGATGTCCCGTGGCCGGACGGGGTGCGCTATGACCGGTTGTGCGAAGTGAGCGCCGCGGATCTGCAAGGATTGGGCTGCGCCAGTCTGGTGCTGACGGTGCCGTATATGACGCCGCAACACTGGCGGTGCGATTTCGTTTCGGGCGTGAAGCCGTATCTGATCGAGGCCAGCGACAACAATATGGGCGCAGGCAGCGAGATCATCTACCGCAGTTCTGCGCAGGAATGGTTGGACGAGAAACAACATAAGCTGGCCGCGCGCCAGCCGGCGGTCTCGCAGCTGCCGTTCCCGGTCCATGTCACCTCGGTGCAGCGCCAGCTCGACCAGGTCAGCGGCAATACGCTGAGCCAGCATTTTGCCTATCGCGAAGGCTATTACGACGGCATCGAACGCGAATTCCGCGGGTTCGGCCTGTTGCTAAAAACGGATACCGAGACGGCGCGGTTGCCCGAAGACGGCGCGAGCGCGCCAGTGCTCACCAAGGCGTGGTTTCACGTGGGTGCGGCCTTGAACCCGCCGCGTGCCGGCTTCGATGATCGGGATGAGCAGGCGATACAGCTGGGCGCGACGCTGTGCAGTGATTTCCAGGCGTCGACGGAAGAGGACACGCTGGTCACCGGCTGGGAGCAGGGCACGCTCCTGGATGCTGCGCGCACGCTTAGCGGCATGGTCCGCCGCGTCGAAGTGTTCGGTCTTGAGGACAACGCGCCGGATATGCCGTTCAACACGGCCGAGACGCGCTATCTGGTCCGCAGGTACGAGGCGCGCGCACTGCATCGATGCTATTCGCAAATGCAGCCGTTCGTGCTCGAAACCATCAACTATCAGTACGAGCGCGACTTCGGCGATCCGCGCTGCCAGCAAGTTATTGGCTTGCGCTGGGACAGGCATGGCGGAGCGATTCATGGCGCGGTGATCCATCACGCGCGGCGAGGCAGCGCCACGCCGCCATTTTCGCCGGAGATGCCTGACTACGCGCATCACCTGCGCTGGTGGGAAGATGCCCATGACGATCAGCAGGGCAGCTACTACCTCACCGAGACGAAGAGCGAGTCGATCCACCTGGAGGGAACGGATTATTGGCGGCTGCATTTTCCGTACATGAGTCGCGAGCGTGCAGGTGAAATCCGCGCGAGTGACTTGCCCATGAGCAAGCTCAACTACGAAGCGTTTCGCGCGGCGGGATCACCGCTTGAGAACGCAGGTTTCGTGCTCGCCGGGCAGAGTCTGCAACGCTATAAGGACAAGCCCTGCGGCCAGGCGAATTTCGAAGGGCTGGCCGATTACTGCCAGACGGCCGTTTTGGACGACATGGACCTGGCCGTCTACGCGGATGTCATGTTGCCGGAGGTGTTGGAAGCCCGATTGATCGAAGCCGGCTACCACCGCATGCCGCTGCTCGATCCGAGCCCGCTTATCACGCAGGCGGCGAACGAGCCGTCAACGGTTGATCCGGTGGTGTGGTCGATCCATGCGGGGTTCGCGACCCATGCGGGGCTGGAAGGTTTTTACAAGGTCATCCTGTTCCAACCAACCCGAAGCATAGGCTTGACCACCGTCACCTACGACCCTTGCTGGCTATTCCCCGTAATGGTTAGGGGGCCGGACCAATGTACTTCGCTAGCCGAGTACGACTACCTGTCGCTGCAACCCGTGCTGATCAGGGACGCGAACCACAACGTCAGCGAAGCCCGCTATGACGCGCTGGGCCGCTTGCTGGCGATGAGCTTCCATGGCACCGAGCATGGCGGGCAGCCGGTGGGCTTCGCACCGCTGTCGGATTACGTGCGTGCGTTCGATACGCCGGATGAAGCCATCGCGGCGCCCGAGGCTGCGTTGCGCGACGTTGCCGGAGCCTATTTTGTGGACGCCTTTGCCTGGATGGGACGTGCGAGCGAGGCATTGCGGCAAGCGGTGCACGCCGCGGGTGAAGCGCGCTTGCTGTTGCCGGCGGGCCATCTGCGCGCGAGCGCGCGTTGGCGACTGGCGCGCGATGGCGGATCCGTATTGTCGGATTCCTTGCGGCAGCAGTTGCTGGCGCTGCCGCGTGAACCGGTGCATGGCGCGGCGCTGGTGGCCGATCAGTACACCGTTCCGGCGACGCCGCCGACACAGGCGGACTCGCCGCGGGCGCAACCCGACAAGCAGATCCGCATCGGCATCGATACCTATGATGGTTTTGGTCGGCTGCTGCAACGCAAGCAGAAGGTGCCGCCCGGCAACGCGTACAAGACCATCGACGGCGTGCTGGAACTGGACGGCAACGGCAAGCCAGTCGAAGTGCAGGCCCAGACGCGCTGGCGCGTAAGTGAACCGGTGGAATACAACAACAAGGGACTGCCGGTGCGCGTATACCGGCCGTACTTCGCCGATACGCATCGGACCATCCGTGACGAAGGGTTTCGCCAGGCAATGTATTTCGATCGGCAGTATTACGACGCGCTGGGGCGACCCACCGTGAGCTTGACGGTGTCGACGAACGGCGCGGGCGAGGCGGTCTACCGCATGCGTCGCGAGACCTACTACCCGTGGCACATCGTGTCGGAGGACGAGAACGACACGGCGGAGGAAATGAGACTCAAGCGCCGGGAACAGGGCGTTACATCGAGGTAGCGAGAGCGCCGTGCGGAAAGTTCGCGCTCAAGCATCTCTTCCGTTCCGTTGAAGATCCGCGTGTTGGCAGGACCATGAACGAGGAACTATCCGATGGATCAAGCAAGCAGCCCGCTCATCGCCAAGCTCCCGATAGCACCGCACGACGGAACGCCGGATGCCGTTGTCCAACAGGACTTTGCCGCGTTGATGGCATCGCTGGACTATCACTCGGTGTTCGACATCATCCGGGATTCCCGCGCGACCTTTGTGACCCGCACGCGCGGACGATGGGCCGGCGACAGCGGCACGGCTTACGACAACGCCGTGTGCTACGCCACCCAACTGGTGCTGCTGTACCGCGAACAGGAAACATCGTCCGGACAAATGCAAGCGAGTACGCGGCGCTCCGGCGTCCGCGCGCTGGT
The DNA here is from genome assembly GCF_036746095.1 of Dyella sp. Taxonomy (NCBI): domain Bacteria; kingdom Pseudomonadati; phylum Pseudomonadota; class Gammaproteobacteria; order Lysobacterales; family Rhodanobacteraceae; genus Dyella; species Dyella sp. The sequence goes on along the minus strand of NZ_DAIOEU010000008.1, from coordinate 14,514 downwards.
CGACATCGGGCCGACCTATCCGAACCTGTTCAAGGAAAATTGGGACAGGTTTTGCAAGAGCGGGGCCCTGGAGGCCAAGGACTCCCCGGCGGCATACCTGACTGAGCTGTATCGGTGGGCGCGTGCGCGCGAGGCGGAGGGAGGACCCGGCAAGATTCCACTGGATACGCGCCGTCCGGATCTGGCCGGTTTGCGGATCGACCACGCCAGTACGTTCGAGGCCGTTCCTGTCCTTGGTATCGTCAATGACGTATTGATGGCGAGCATTGATCGATACCACGCTCAAACGGGCAATAATCAACCGATCTATGCCTCGCTCGCGCAAAGACGGCATCCGTTCCTTTTTCCCTATGATCATCAGCACCGGCAGATTACGCTGTGGCTGGGAGAGATGAAGACTTCGCTGGGCGAGTTGATGCTCAGGCTGCGCCCGGACCTGCCTCCCACGGGCGAACCGATCGACGTCAGCAGCCCCCTGGGATATGTGCTCGCGGCACTCACCGGGCTCGCTCCCGCGCAACAACGCTGTGCGATCGAAACACCGATCTTCAGCACGTTTTACCTTACCGCGGCCGATTTGCTCGCCACCGATCGCTGGCGGGGACCGGCGCTGGCGACCAGCCTGCCGTGGTCCGACATTCGCAGGCACGCCTACGTGGTCGCGCCGGAGCAGCCGGAAGTACAAGGGCCTGCGGAAATCGATCGTGAGCTTGCATCAACGATTACCGTGACGTTTCATCCGGCCAGCGGCCCCGGCGTACCGCGCACGCTCAATGCCATCCTGGTGGAAACGGGGAAGCCGAGGTTCGAGGATTACAAAGCCTTGAACAACAGCGTGCCGATCGATACGGAAAACCGGTCCAAGTTTTTGGTGATTGGCTATCTGCCGGGGAATAACCAAGGTGATCCATTGCCAGCGGATGGCCTTTACACGAGCCGATTTGCGTTGCGCGCGCGGACACCGGCTGGCGTGTTGGCGCCGCAGGCGCGGTCATTCCTGGAGTTGAGCTTTACGCTGGTCGTCGATACCGAGCAACCCGCCGGTTTCGCGTTGACGCCCGAGCAGCATGCTTTTTTCAAAACACATTACGGTATCGAGATTTTCGACGGCGAAGCTGCGATGCTCGCCGACGTGCCGACGTTTCTCGATCGGACAGGCCTCTCGAGCGAACTGCTTGATGCACTGATTGCACGGGGTGCCTATGCACCCAGCGTATCGGCGAACTGCCTCCCCGCCAATCCATTGATGCTCGATCCAGTGGTCGATATCAATCATCGCGACGTCCGATTTCCCTATCCCCGGCACTACGGGGCCAGTTTTGTGAATGGCGTTGGCGCGGCGGTCACGGATGATCGTCTGGATGGTTCGCTGAATTTGCAGAGCGAAAAGACCAATGGCCAGACTCGCTGGCGTTTGATCAACACCTCGCTGGACCGATATGACCGGCTGCAACGCATGATCCGATTGCAGCGCTGGCTGGGGTTGAGTTTTGCCGAACTCGACGCGTTGCTCATGGCGTCGATACGTGCGGAAGGCGAGGCCAACCTGGGCATGAAGCTCAATGCCAACAGCGTGCGTACCCTGGGCGCATTTCGCTATTTCAGCAGAAAATTCCGCATCCGCGCCGAAGAGTTTGCGGCCTTGCTGGATGAAATCTCGCCCTTTGCATGCGGACAGGCGACACCGCTGTTCGATACGGTATTCAACCGTCCTTCGTTGTTCGAAACGCCGTTTGTGCTCGACCATGGCGAGTTCAGCGAACAGGCCGAAGACGAGGCATCGCAACGTACCATCGCGCAACTGTGCGTGTCGCTTGGACTCAAGCCCACGCCTGAATCCTACGGCCGTATCGCCGGGCAAACCAAAGCCGCCTTGGGGTTGGCGGCGCTGACCCGATCGTTGCCCACGGTCTCGTCGCTGTATCGCCAGGCCCGCATTGCCCGGATGTTTGGCCTCTCGCCCGAGGATGTGCAGGATGTACTGCAATGGCTGGGAGGCGATGCGTATGTGCGGATAGTGGCGCGCGGGCAGCTCGAACCGGTGCCTGAGCCAGAACCAGAATCAAAATCAAAATCAAAATCAAAAACGGAGCCGCCCGCAAAACGGGAGCCCGCGTCGGTGACGCGTTCCGTGGACATTCTGGACGTGCTGATGCAACTGGACTGGGCCGTCGGTTGGCTCAAGGACAGCGGGCAGACGGTCGAATCGGTGCAGCGCGCACTGGGGCGATTGCCATCGACCGAATCGGCGAACGCGGCGTTCATGGAAGGGCTCAAGCATCTGGCACAGGCGATCGAGATGGTGCGGGTGACCGAGGCGAGCCTCGCGCCGCTGCAGCTTCCCGCCGAGGACGACGAGGGTCGGGATATCAACTGGATTGACGTGCTTTATCAAGTGCTGAATGAAGACGGCTTCGTCTGGCAGTACATGCCATTGCGGACGCAGCAGGCAAGCGAGCGGCTGCGGGAAGAGATAAGGTTCAGGGTGGCCCATCTGAAATTGGATCCCGCTGTCAAAGAAGCGGTGCTCTCGAGGCTCATGGATGTCATTGAGCCCGCGCGTCTGGCCCAGATCGAAGCGATCGGAGCCGAGCTGTATCAGGCGACAGGATTGCCGCCCGCGAGCGCGGCCTTGGTGATAGCGTGGGCGGGGATGCGCGAGCCGATGACAGGCTGGTTTGATGCCATCTTGCTGCATGATGTGTTGTCGCTTGCGCTGGCGGCGGCGAAGACGCCGGCCGATGCCGGCGCGGTGAACGCGTATGTCGAGCGATGGGGCACGATTCAGCGCTACGCGAAGGTTGCCCTCCAATTGGAATTGAGTCCGCTTGCCCTGCACGCGCTGCTGACCAACCAGCGCTGGTTTACGGAAAGTAATCATTTTTCGGCGCTGACATTAACGCTGCGCACCCTTTATCTTCTGCAACGTTATCAGGCCTGGCTTAAACAAGCGGGCGCGCACGAGGACGACGTGCTGCACTATTTCGAGATTGCCGATGCTTCTGCGTCCACCCCGCAACAGTGTGCCTCGGCGCTGGCGCCCATGGTCGGGCTGAGCGCCGACGATGTGCGAGCGGCCACGGCGTTGATGCACCGGCAGATCGCCCAGACATTTCCCCAAATCGAATGGCTCCTGCGCGTAAGCGAATTGTCGCGCGATACCGGACTAACCGTGCGCGGACTGTTGGAGGCCGGCAGTCTGAACGTCGATAGCGACCAGGCTGCCTGGGCGCGTGCGAGCGGAGCGATTGGTGCTGCGCGCGTTACCCCGGCCGAACAGTAGGGTGCGCCGCATCCTTGATGGTTCACCTTGAAGTGGAGAGTCGCTATGTCAACGTCCATAGATGGTCAACTTGACGAGTCGCTGCGCGATGCATTGGTCGCCTACTATCTGGACGAGGTCGTTCCCAACGACGAGACGCTGCAGCAACTCAATCTCTCGGACAAGCTGACCACGCCCAACGACCTGTACGAATATTTCCTGTTGGACAATCAGGTGGGTCACGAGGTCGAGACGAGCCGGGTAGCTTCGGCGATCAGCAGCCTGCAGCAATACGTCAATGGGATCTTGCTCGGCATGGAACCGGGATATGGACAGGCGCCGGAGTGGGAAACGTGGTTGCTCGAGCAATGGCGCGACCAGCTCAGTCAATATCCGCTGTGGGCGGCAAACCGGCAATTGTCGCTGTACCCGGAGGTGTATATCGATCCGACGCTGCGCCTGAAAAAATCCGGTTACTTTTCGGATCTGGAGATGACGCTGAACCAGGGCAGGATCCAGATCGACACCGTGCAGGAAGCGGTACTGGCCTACCTGGGCAAGTTCGAGGAAGTGGCGAACTTGTCGATCGTCAATGGCTACGCACACTTCGTCGGCAATCCCGACTTCGCCAACGCCACCTATTATTTCGTGGGCAAGTCACGCGGCGAGAGCGCGTATTACTGGCGCAGCGTGGACATGTCAGACCGAGCGGCCGATCCGGACACCGGACACAAAGTCGACACGATCAATCCGGGCGCCTGGACCGACTGGAAGAAGATCGCCTTGCCGGTCTCGGAGTCCACGGTGGAGCGGACCATTCGGCCGGTGTACTTCAACAACCGCCTGTTCGTGGTCTGGGTGGACTGGTTTATGGCGGGATCCCCGAAAGGGGAGCCGTTGCCCAATGGAACCTCGGAGACGTGGAAGCATCCGCAGTTGCGGATGTCCCTGGTTTACAAGCGCTTTGACGACACCTGGAGCCCGCCGGTCCTGTGCCTGGACATACAGGCCACGAATAGGCCGCCACTGGATAGCTTTTTCGACCTGGTGTTCTACGACCAAAGCGAAACGCCGGCCAAGTTGTTTCTAGGCGTGGCCTCAGGATATAAGCCAGGGCAAGCTCAGGATGGCAGCGAGGATAGATATGACTACCTGCAGACGGTCCGGCTCGACCCCAATTACAACATTGAGGCGTCTTGGCCAACCACACCTGAAGTGAGTGCATCGACCGCCACGGATGCGGAGCGAGACGCGTCGGGCGAAAACTATACGCGCCTGGCCTGTCGCTGGTATTTGAAGGACGACCTCAACGGTGGACGCATGCAGCATGCCTATAGCAGGGCCTTGCCGAGGATCAAGTCGGTGGTCTCCACCATGGAGAACACGGGCGATGACGCATGGAATTTCCGCCGGCTGCAAGGCAGCGTCAAGTCGCTGGTGAAGGACGTGGATGTGGTCCTGATACCGCATAGCGAAAGCGACCGGCCTCATCGGTTGACCGTTACCAGTCGCGTGAATGGCAAGGTGGAATGCCCTGGGGATCGAATCGGCACCCGTATCGAGGCAGAGGGCCATTTTAGGGCAACGATAATGCATCCTTTGATCTTTCCTTGGACACCGGCGCTAGAGGGCTCGACGTTCACGCCCCTTCGGACACTGGGGTCAGGTACAGCGGACTTCACTCTTACCGCCTATGGCGTTCTCATCCTGCTTTGTGGTCATGTTTTTGGCGACGCTAATCGCACCTCGCAACTAACGAGCTACAGTGGTTTTGCGATCGGCTTTTCGCCGATACCGACAGTCCCATATCGAATTGCTTACGGTCACTGGGACGAGGGTACTGTTCTTTCCAAGCCACCAACAGTTGAGCCGATCTTGTCCTCTGCCTTCCATGTGGGGCTTGATATTTTTCACCCTACGTTGGCGAGCAATCCAACGGGAACGCTTACCATCCTCAAAGCTGGCTCTTGGACAGCGACCCTGACGCCCGATAATGCTTTAAACACGGATCCCATCGACATCGATCCGGAAACACTGCTGCCGCCTTGGGGCGGCGTGGCTGGAACCAAGAAATTCCACGTGATTCATGGAATCAGCTTCAGGAAGGAGGATGACGGCTCCCGTCCGGGGCGTGCGCTGAAACTCGTGGAGATCGAACTGGAGTTGATCCAGACCGACAAGAAGGCGCCGAGCCTGAAAGTTTACGAAGACCCCGCGTTGGGAGTCGTCGAATATATTGATTTTGCCGGTTCGGCCATCGAGTTCTCCGACGGCAGCACCACGAACAGGCGCCGGCCGATTCGCATGAACACGTTATTTGCAAAGGAACTGGTGGCGCGCGCCAATATCGCCCTGGAAAACCTGCTGTCCTGGCAAACGCAGATGCTCGAAGAGCCGCCGATGGGAAGCGACGCAGCGAAGCAATACATGGATTTTGCCGGCGCCAACGGCAAATATTTCTGGGAGCTGTTTTTCCATCTGCCGTTTCTCAATGCGTACCGCCTCAATGCCGAGGCGCGGCATTCCGAAAGCGACTACTGGCTCGGCTACATCTTCAGTCCGGCCCGCAAAGCGGATGACTATGGCCGGCCTGACTACTGGATGGTGCGGCCGATCGCGCCGGACACGGAAGAGCGGGCGATGAGCCATGCGCTGCGCGCGGTGCAAGACCCGGATGCCATCGGTAGTGCATTTCCCGTGCATTACCGCAAGGCGATTTTCTTTTTGTACATCCGCAACCTGATCGACCAGGGCGACAGCGCCTATCGCCAATTGACGCCGGATGGCCTGGGCGAAGCCAAGCTATGGTATGTGCGCGCGCTGGATTTGCTCGGACCGCGCCCGGATGTGCGGCTGGTGAGCGACTGGACGCCGCGCGAGCTCAGCACGATCGCAGCGTCGACCAATCGCGCGCTGCGCGCGTTCGAGCGGCAGATGGCGTCGATGCCCTTGGATGACGCGCGGCGCCCGGGCAAGAAACCCATCGACACGGCGCTGATGCTGTATCAGCACGTTGGGCATGACGCCATGCTGTCGCCCGAGGATACGGACTATTTTCTGCGGCCCATGAGCACGCTGCTGGTGGAGTACTGGAACCGCATCGAGTCTCGCTTGTTCAACCTGCGCCACAACCTGACCCTCGATGGCAAGGCTTTGAAGCTGCCGCTGTTCGCGCCGCCTCCCAATCCCAGGGATTTGCTGGCCCAGGCGGCCCAGGGCGGCTTGCTGGCGGGCAGCGGCCGGTTGGGCATGCTGGTGATTCCGCATTATCGCTACGCAGCAATGTTCGCGCGCGCCAGTGCCGCGGTGGATGCGCTCAGCCAGCTCGGCAACGCATTGCAGTCGCTGCTCGAGCGCAAAGACCAAGCCGCGCTGCAGGACTTGCAGCAGTCCCAGCTCGGCGAGATGTCACAGTTTGCCATCGACCTGCAACGTCAGGCGCAGGATGTCGAGAAAGCTAGCCTGGAAGCGCTGGCCGCCAGCCGGAGCATTGCCGAAGATCGCGCGTCGCATTACGGAAAGCTGGCTGACGAAGGCCTTTCCGGCATGGAAATCATCGCGGAGGCGTCGAAGATGGTCGCTACCTCCGTTAGGTTGGGCGGCAATGCGATTCGCTCTGCAGGCCAGTCCTTGAAAATTTCGCCCAACGTTTTCGGGCTGGCCAACGGAGGCATGCGGTATGAAGGTCCGGTTGAAGGGGCGGGGAGCGGGGTCTCGTATGCCGCTGAGTTCGCGCAAACGCTCGCTACGTTGACAAGTCAGGCGGAGTTTTACCGGCGCCGCGCGGAAGAGTGGCGCCACGCAAGCGAGCAGGCCAAGCTTGAAATGGCGCAGGTGGATGCGCAGCGCGAGGTCTACCTGTTGCAGGCGGAGCTCACCCAGACCCAATTGGACCAGGCTCTCAAGGCGCAAAAGCACGCTGAGGACACGCTGGCTTTTCTGAGTACGCGCTTTACCAAGCCCGCGCTGTACCAATGGATGATTGCGCAAATGTCAGCGTTTTATTACCAGGCGTATGACGCGACGTTCTCGCTCTGCCTGGCCGCGGAAGCCTGCTGGCAGTACGAAGTCGCAGATTTTGGTACCCGCTTCATCCAGGCGGGCGGTTGGAGCGATGCCTATCGTGGCTTGCTGTCGGCGGAATCGCTGCGGCTGAATCTGCTCAGGATGGATTCGGCTTACTTGAGCCGAAACGTGCGTCCGCTTGAAATCGTCAAGACCGTTTCGATCAGGTCGCTGGTAGGACAAGAAGCATGGGAAGCATTCACCTCCAGCGCCTCCAACGGCAAACTGGATTTCGACCTGCGCCAAGCGTTGTTTGACGAAGACTATCCAGGCCACTACCTGCGGCGCATCCGTAGAGTTGCCTTGTCGTTTCCGGTGGTGCTGGGTGCGTACGAGGACATTCGGGCCACCCTGACGCAAACGAGGAATGCGTTTGCGATCGAACCCAGCATCGAGGCGGTCGCGTATCTGCGTGATCCGACGGACGGATCGTCGGCCGACGTCATGACGAACTTACGGGCGACGCAGCAAATCGCCATGTCCACGGGCATCGATGACGACGGCCAATTCCAGATGAATTTCGATGATCCGCGCTACCTGCCGTTTGAGCTGACCGGGGCAGTATCGAGCTGGCAACTGGCGTTGCCGCGAGTGAGCACCATTCGTCAAAGAGCCGTTTTGGAATCCTTGAACGACATCATCCTGCACCTTTGGTATGGCGCCATGGATGGTGGCGCAGCGTTTGCGGCAGAGGTGATCGAGCTTGACGCTCGCGCAAGAGAAGCCGTGTGAGAGGGAAGTTGGCCTGCGCTGCCATCGGGGCGAACGGGAGGATGGTGCGCAGGCATGGAACAGCGGGCTGCCAAAGCGTGCCGCGATCAGGATTGCGGTTGATCGCCAGCCGTCCAGCTGTAGCGTACGCCATAGTCGAGCACGGCCTTGCCGTTGGCGGGCACGTCGACCTTGAATTCCAGCGTATCGGTAGTCTGTCTGCTGGGTTTTACACTCGATGAAGTAACTGCCCACTGGCGCCAACGGTTCGGATGCTCGCGCACGGTAACGGTGCGTGCGTTCTCGCCGGCATTGGTCAGCGTGATGCGGAATGCTTCATCCAGCGTGCGGCCGGCCTTGTCGACATGGAAGCGGGTGCGCTCGCGCTGGCCGCGCAGGTCGAACGCCGTACCCAGCGTGATCGTGGCATCGCTGCCCTTGGGCGTGTCATTGATGCGCCCTTCGCCGACGAATTGCGGCACGCCGTTGCGATCCGCCGTCAGCACGCGCAGGTAACCGGCGGGCAGGCTATCGAAAGCGGCGAAGCGCAGCGTGCTGACTATGCTGGTGTTGCTATCCGTATTGAACGTTTCGTTGAGCATCGGTTGCGGCGGCATCCAGTTGCCGCCGTTTTCATAAAGTTCGGTGCGCTCGCAACCCAGTGTGCGTGCTGCATAAAGCGGCACCTGGCTGATGCTGCCGTCGGGCAGCTCGACCGGCGCGGGCAGGGTATAGCTGCGGTAGTCGCCCATCGACGATTGCTCCGGCATGGCCTCGGCTGCTGCGGGCGCAACCATCGCACGCATCATCGGGCGCGGGCCGGTGGATTTGGCGAAATTCGGTTCGCCGGCAATCAGCGTGAGGTGGATGTCATGCCAATCGCGCCCGCTGCGGTTGGCGATGCTGGCGCGCGATTCAAACTGCATGCTGCAGGTATTGCCCGGCTGCAACGTGGCCACATAGGCAGCACGCCAGCCGATGCCGGAGGTGGGATAACTCAGCACCGCATCGGCCTGTCCGCCACGCGATGCATCCACGCGCAGGCGCAAGCTGGAACCGGTGGGGAAATTGCCGCCTTGCGTGTTCACCGCCGCATACTGGCGAATCAGCGTCGTGCCGTTGCTGCCGCGCACGACCAATCCATCTTCGCCGGCGCGCAGCAATGTACCGCTCGCCAGCGCCTGGCCGTTGTCGCCCAGCACACTGATGCTGCTGCCCGTCAAACCGGTCAACGCGGCGTTTGGGCCTTGACCGAGCAGCAGCCGCTGGGAAATCACCCTCGCCTCGCCGCCAGGGAAGCCGAGCGCCATCGCTTCGGCATCCAGGTGATTGGGCAGGTCGCCCAGCACCAGGTCGTGCACACCGGATTGCAGCGTAACGCTGCGCCGTTCCCGCACCACGGCATAACCATCGTTGGCATTGCCCTCACCGCTGCTTGCGTACAAGGCGGGGCTGTCACTGCGATACAGGGTGATCGACGCACCATCGGCGGCGTGGGCCTGCGAAACGCCAGCCAGCGTGGCGATGGCGACGACCAGGACGGTTCGGCGGTTGATCGGCATGATGCACTCCTTTGACGACAGATGGCGCCGATCATAACGAGCCGGCCGCAACGCCGTACGTACTGCGGCGACCAGCCGTTCTTTCACGCTTCAGGACCATGCTCGCCCATGCTGCACGCCGTCATCGACTGGCTTATGATTGCCCCCGTTCCCGTTCACCCATGCGACGCGTCGTTCCACACTGGCACGTCGCCTGCATGCTTGAATGCGCTATGGATTTAAAGGGTGCAAATGGATGGCTTTTCACTAAGAGTGGTGCTTGCGGACGATCATCCGGGCATGCTCGCGGGCGTCGAACACAGCTTGTCTGCCGTCAACACGATCCAGTTGACCGGCAAGGCCGGCAACTCGACCGAGCTGATGCGTATCCTGGATACGGATTGCTGCGACGTGCTCGTCTGCGATTACGCCATGCCGGGTGGCGAACACCGCGACGGCCTCGCGCTCTTTTCGTTGCTGCGGCGGCGTTATCCGTCGATAAAGCTGGTTGTGCTGACCATGCTGGATAACCCCGCCGTGTTGGGCGCCCTGCAGAAGGAAGGTATCGCTTGCGTCGTCAGCAAGTCGGATGCGCTCAGTCATCTGGTTCCAGCCATTCACGCCGCCGCCACGAGCGGCACGTATTACTCGCCATCCATCGAGAAGATCCTGCGTGGCAGGGGGCAGCGCGAAGGCGATGCGCCGGCGTTGAGCAAGCGCGAGTTGGAAGTGTTGCGTCTTTACGCCAGCGGCTTGACCATCAATGAGATTGCCGAGCGGGTCAGCCGCAGCAAGAAGACCATCAGTACGCAGAAAACGCGCGCCATGCAGAAGCTGGGTATTGAGCGGGATGTCGACTTGCTGCGCTATGCGATGGAGCACGGGATTGTGGCATCGCAACCGCAACCTCCGGAAGAGTAGATGGGTAGGCTGGGGCGCAATCCCAGCATGGCCGTGCACATATACATCGCGATGCTTGCAGTTCGTCATTTCGGCGAAAGCCGGCCGGCGAATAAATAACCTACGTGTCGGCCGGCGTGGCGGTGCGCCGCTCCAATACCGACGTCGCGTGTTCGGCAAACGCCTGCATCGCTGCTTTAAGCGCCTCGTGATCACCGGCGTCGGCCAGCGCTTCCATCTGCCTTGCCCTCTCCGCCGTGTCCATCTCGCGAATCATCGCAAACGATCCGCGCAGCGCATGCAGGTGGTCGCGCACATATGCCAAATCCCTTTTGTCCAATGCGGCACGCATCGACGTCAGCGACTGCTGCAAGGTCTGCTGCATCAAGGCATGCACGTTGGCCGGCAACGGGCCATAAGCCAGGTCCGCGACATGTTTGCGCAGCGACGCAGCGCTGACGAAACGCCGCACCATGCGGTCGATCGTATCGAGCAGCATCGGTTTGACGAGCACGGCATCCATGCCTGCCGCAACGCATTGTTCATGCTCGCTGGTGCTCGCCGTTGCCGTTATCGCGATGATCGGAACGTCGGTCCCTTGCGCACGCAAATTCCGCGCAAGCGAATACCCATCCATGCCCGGCATATTGAGGTCGGTCATCACGACGTCATAACGGTTCTGGTCAAAGCGCTGCAAGGCCTGGCCACCTTCATCCGCAAGGTCGACCTCATAGCCCAGCGTTTTCAATTGCTCGCGAATAAGCACGCGATTGGCCGGATGATCGTCTACCACCAGTATTCGTATAGCGCGCGCGTTATCCAAGGGCGCCGCCTTCTCCTGGGGGGAGTCGGCAACTTGCTCGGCAACCGTGGCCACCTCCAGCGGCAGCGTGACGATAAACGTACTGCCGACGCCAGGCTCGCTTTTCACGGCAATCGTGCCATGCATCAACGCTACCAGGCGTTTGCACAACGCAAGCCCAAGACCGGTGCCGCCGTAGCGCCGCGCGATCGATGCATTCGCCTGCGTAAACGCTTGAAACAGCTGCCGCTGCTGCGCCGGTGCAATCCCTTCGCCGGTATCGCTAACGCCGATGACAACCGCCGCACTGCCGTCCAGATAGACCTCCAGCGTGATATCGCCCTGCGCCGTGAACTTGACGGCATTGCTGAGCAGGTTGGTGACAACCTGCCGGATGCGCGTAGGGTCGCCCAGGTAATGCGGCGCCAATGCATCATCGATCACGCAATCAAACTGGACACCTTTTGCCTCGATGATCGGCGCAAACATCGCGCCCATCTGGCCAATCAGGCCGGCGAGATCGAAGCGGATCGCCTCGATCGGCATCTGTCCGGATTCGATCTTGGAAAAATCCAGGACGCTGCTGATCATGTCCAGCAGGGCATAAGACGACGACGTTACAGTGCCAAGGCGTTCGCTCTGTTCCGGCGACAACGGCGAGCGATCCAGCAATTCCAGGTTGCCCAGGATGGCGTTGAGCGGCGTGCGTATTTCGTGGCTCATCGTATGGACGAAGGCCGATTTCGCCTCATTCGCCGCATCGGCCGCGCGGCGCGCTTCTTCCAGCTTGCGCTCCGTATGCTTGCGCGTGGTGATATCCGTGAAGTTGCACAGCACCACATCGTTGCCCTGGTAACGGGTGCGCATCAGGCTTACCAGCAGATCGGAACGGCTGCCGTCGCGCATCGCAAGGCTGGTTTCCAGGTCATGCTGCCAGGCTGGCGCCGACGGGGCGGGGTCAAGCAGGCAAAGCAGTTTGCGATGAAGCGGTTCATCGCCTTGCATCTGGTTGTCGTAGGCACGCATCACGTCGTTCTGCAGTAAGACGGCTTTGTCGTGAAAGCCCAACAGCGCAAACCCGAAGGGCGCGGTGGTGATCATGGTGCGATTGAGATTCTCGCTTTCCATCATGCGTTGCGTGCGCTGCACGGCAGGCCTGAAGACCTTGCGGTCCAGCCACACAAGCGCGCTCCAGATAAGGCCGAGCACAACCAGAAGGGTAGCGATGCAGACCGTCAGCTTTGGCCAGAGCGCCACCACCAGGGTTCGCCACGAAAACGCATGCACCAGGGTCCAATCGGTGCCGCGAATGCCCTGGCTGATCACGAACAGCCCATCGCGGAACGTGGGAACCGCTTGCTGGCTATGCAGCGTCGGTCGTGCGCGCAGCACCCGCTCGACAACCGGATAGGCCGATTCGTTCTGCCGCGTACTGAGCATGACCTGGCCGTCGTTATCGAGCAGCAGCGAAGCATTGTCGTATTGATCCGCCGGCAGCCGCATCAGCAACGATTGCGTCGGCAAATTGCTGACCAGAATGGCGAATGGCTTGCCATCGTCGAACGCCGCGGCCACCAAGCGTATCACCGTCTGCTTCTGGATGGGGTCACGTGCCGGTGCAAGCCAGATGGGGCTATTGGATGAATCCGTTGCCATCAGGCGGTGCAGGCTCGAAGCAGGCGGCGCCAGCGTTTCAATCAACCGGGGTACGTCAGCGGCCTCACTCGCCAGGGCCGCGCTGCCTGGCTCCGGCGCGGGAATAAAAACAATGAAACGCTGATCGGGGCTATACAAATAACCCGACATGGCTTGCGATTGCGCTTGCAGTTTGAAATAAGCGCCAGCGCGATAGCTGAGTTCATTGGCCAGTGCGAGATAACGGCCGAAGGCGTCGGGCGATGCCTGCGGCGCAAGATCGCCCAGCGCCAACACCGGATAGAACTGCGGATTACCATGCAGCTCGATCCGCCCATGCTGCGTGGCAAAGCTGTTGATCAAGGCCGGGTTGGCCGACGCTCGCGTCGACCATACGGCTTCCTCGTGATGAATGAAGGTGAGTACCGCGAATTCGCGTGCCTGGAATTCGAGCTGGACCAGCAGTTTTCTCACCGCGAAATCGGTATAGCGCCGCGCCACCTCGTCGCGCGCCATCGCGTAGAGCAGCACCCCCGTGGCGATAGCCAGAATGATCGAAACAAGCGCGCCACCCCCATACAGCAACCGCCGCTGATAGTGGTTCACCATGCTGGAGTCTGCCGAGGGTTCACCCGTGCGGGCAGGCTTGGCGAAAGTGGATGCAGGGATGCGCTCGGCGTTGTCTTCCATGGGTACGAAAGCCTGTAAGAAGGGTGGGTGCAGCCATGCCATATCTCATGCATCACCGCCAGCCGGAAGTGGGAATGTTGGGCAGGCGGTCTTTATCGCGCTTTGCCGTGATTTTTACGCTGGATTATCGAGGCGCGCGACCTGTTTTTTCACGCGTCTTCCATCTTCATTCGCGCACTTGAAAGGCGCGGCGTGTTCGATATGCGATGTCGTGCACATCGTCTTTATCGCAACTTGCCCTGCCTTTCACGCCGGATTAGCAGCGCACATGTCACCTTTTCACATGCCTTCCATCTTTGATGATGTGTCGGGCAGTCAGAGCTTCAATAGCTGTTGTTGATACGCGTCACGGCCGCCATGCCACCGGGCGGCCATATGTTTAGCGAAAACCCTTGCCGCATGCCTAATACCCCAGCAGGCGGCACGGCGTGCTGCGCCTCGTATTCGCTTTGCAGAAGGAGTCCATCGAGCGGCTGCTCCAACGCGTTCGCCATCGTCCATCGCTGCCCATGCTGATTCTCCCTTCGTTTCGACGGAGGCTTGTCGCATGACGCGGGCGTGTTCAAGCCATCCTGTTCGAATCCGTCCCTGAAGCCCGAAGCAAGCGCGCTGCGTACTGATGCCGGGTGCCGAAAGCGTGACGGTGTTGCTGAACGTCAATATTTCGGTGCGAGCCGGATGGAACGCGGCCGCGTGATTGAACCCCACTCCCTCCTCATTGCTGAAAGGATGCGTCGCCATGAAAAAGCACAACGGCCACTCCAACGGGCATGGTCATGTCTCATCGCCACCTTCTCCTGTACCGCCAGGCTATCTTCAAGCCACCTTGGCAACGGAACCGGAGCCGCTACGTGCAGAGGGCCGGCCATTGATCGGCCACGCACCGCGTCATTGGGAAAGCGCCCTGG
>NZ_DAIOEU010000007.1:0-124681 GCF_036746095.1 Dyella sp. | reverse complement strand
AGTGGATGGACGTGGTGAACACCAACCTCAACGCCTGCTTCAACGTCACCCGCCCATTGATCGAGGACATGCGTAGCCGCAAGTGGGGTCGCATCGTGCAGATCAGCTCCATCAACGGCCAGAAAGGCCAGTACGGCCAAGCCAACTACGCTGCCGCGAAGGCCGGCATGCATGGCTTCACCATCTCGCTGGCGCAGGAAAATGCGCGCTTCGGCATCACCGTCAACACTGTGTCCCCCGGCTATGTAGCCACCGATATGGTGATGGCCGTACCAGAAGAAGTCCGCGAGAAAATCGTGGCGCAGATTCCCGTCGGCCGTCTTGGCAAGCCGGAAGAAATCGCGCATGCCGTGGCGTTCTTTACGACCGAAGACGCCAGTTGGATCACCGGCGCGAACCTGGCGATCAACGGCGGGCATTACATGGGGTGGTGATCCCTCTGCGTGGACGGGAGGCCCGGGGCCTCCCGTCGCTCAAAGCGTAAAGCGCACGCCGAACATGGCCACGAACTGGTGCGGCGAGGAGGACGGCGTACCGTTTTGTGAGTCGCCCACCGACGCCACCGCATCAACGATGGCACTCATGCCATTGACCAGTCCAAGCGTCTCGCCACCGGCCGTTTGATACCCCTGCACGGCATAGAACGCGACGTACTTGGACAAGGTATACAGTTGCCCGGCCGAAAATTGATGGTAGTGCGCCGGATCACGCACGCCGTTGCGTGCTTCTTCTGCGGTATGGCTATAGCCACCTGCCAGCGTCAGCGACGGTGTCAATGCATAAGTGGAAACAAGACCCACCGTGTTGAACACCGCCGTTTGCTTGAAAAGCGAGGTTGCCGCGTCTGGTCGGTATTGCACATTCGAATAGCTGAGGCCAACCATCCGCTCGCCGGACGTATGGCGCGCCGCCGTGGCAAGTATTCGCGAGTTGTCCGCCGAGTTGTAACCACGGTTGATCGGGGCGTTATTGGCATACGTGGCAATCGCCTTGCGCTCCGGAATGTTGTGGAGGCCGATGTAGCCGGCCGACCAGGAGAATGCTTGATAGTCATAACGCACGGCCGCGCTCCACGTACTCCCGCGCGAAAGCCGCCCCGTAGCCCCGTCCATGCCGTACTGCAAGCCGGCTTGCCAGCCACCGAGCTTGGGCAGCGTGTAAGTAAGCGAATTGTTCAAGCGCAGGGTAGCGTCCATCGCATCGACATCGCCGGGATGGGCGCCCGTGGCGGCGGTCAGCGCTGGGGCCAGACCAAGCGCTCCTGTGTAGTGAAAGTACGGCGTGTATTGGCGACCAAGGCTAAGCGTGCCGTATTGTTTGTTGCTGACACCGACCAATGCCTGGCGATTGAACAAATAGCCGGGCGTACCGAATTTCCCCGCGATGGCATCGAAACCACTTTCGAGTCGAAACATCGCTTGCGTATCGGCGCTTAGATCCGCGCTGCCGAGCAAGCCGATCCGGTTGGCGGTCAGGCTGCCCTGACTGGTATAGATGTTCGAGCTACCACCTTGATTGCTCGAATAAGCCTTTGCCATGTCGAGCACGCCATAAAGCGAGATCGATGTTTTTTCGGAGGGATGAAACGCGACCTCTGCCGATACCTTCGGTGCAATGACCGCGAACGAAAGGGCGGTGCCGATACAAGCGACCGTGATATGAAATTTTGAGCGATCCACTTTCATCCTTGTATCCTCATGCTCAACGCGCCCAACCGGGTTGACCACTGCACCCATGCATGTGCCTCGTCATGGCTGGTGATCAACCGGGCAATAAAAATCAAAGCAGCATCGTTGCCGCACCGAGCAACACGTTGCAGTCAGATTTGCCCATTGCGCCATGTAGGAGATCTATCGTTGCAGTGCTGCTTTGCGACAGACCATCCTGCGCGAGCTGCCCATGATTAGTACGATTGCCCACAGCTTTTCGTACTAATCAACCTTCGAGGCTGGCGCATCATCGTGCAATCCCCGCAAACGCCGGTCTTCGCGAAACCATGTCCCCATGCAAGGCGATGGATGGTGCAAGCCCATATTGACGCCACCGCAACGTCGGGATATAGAAAAAAGCGGCACACGCGCCACGGTCACCGACCGGTCAATAGCGACAAGGACAGCACTCATGGACAACCGCACATCGTCGGCACTGCCTGCTTCGCACGCATCAGCCTCCCCACCCGTCACGGCAGACCCCACGATGGCGCCGACACGAAAGCGGTTCGTGATCATGGCGCTACTGTTCGTAACGGTCGTGATCAACTATCTCGACCGCAGCAATCTTTCGATCGCCGCCCCGGAGCTGTTCCGCGAGCTGGATATCGATCCGATACACGCAGGGCTTGTGTTCTCGGCATTCGGTTGGACCTATGCGCTCATGCAGGTTCCTGGCGGCTGGCTTGTCGACCGTGTTTCGCCGCGGGTGCTCTATGCGGTCGCACTCATCCTGTGGTCTGCCGCTACCGTGTTTCTCGGATTTGCCGGATCGTTCGTCGCACTGTTCGTGCTTCGTCTCGTCGTGGGCGCACTGGAGGCGCCGGCCTACCCGATCAACAATCGAGTCGTGACGGCATGGTTCCCAACGCGCGAGCGCGCCACGGCGATCGGCTTCTACACCTCTGGGCAGTTTGTCGGCCTCGCATTTCTTACACCCGTACTGGCATGGCTGCTGACAGCGATAGGTTGGCACATGGTGTTCGTCGCCACCGGTCTTGCAGGTATTGTCTGGGGCGTGCTCTGGTACGCCATCTATCGCGAGCCACGTGCGTTTCGCGGCGTCAATGAAGCCGAGATCGAGGTCATCCGCAGCGGCGGCGGACTGGTCGATCTGGGTGATACCCAACCTGCTGTAGAAGCCAGGCATACGTCTTCGACCTGGCGCGATCTTGGATTCGTCCTGGGCCGACGCAAACTTTGGGGAATCTATATCGGCCAGTTCGCGGTCAACTCGACGCTCTGGTTCTTTCTCACCTGGTTTCCGACTTATCTGGTGAAATATCGCGGCATGGACTTCATCAAGTCCGGCTTTCTTGCATCGCTGCCGTTCCTCGCCGCATTTGTCGGCGTGCTGAGTTCCGGGCTGCTGTCGGACTGGCTGATCCGCCAAGGCATTTCGCAGGGTGCCGCGCGCAAGCTGCCGATTATTTCTGGCTTGTTGATCTCGGCATCCATCATCGGCGCCAACTACGCGCAGTCGACCGAGTGGGTCATCGTCTTCATGTCCATTGCATTTTTCGGCAATGGTTTTGCGTCGATTACCTGGTCGCTGGTGTCTGGACTTGCACCTGCACGGCTTATCGGACTGACGGGTGGCGTGTTCAACCTGATCGGCAATCTGGCAGCCGTCGTCACACCACTGGTGATCGGCTTTCTCGTCACTGGCGCGGACTTCTCGAAAGCCATCACTTATATCGCGGCGATAGCAGTGCTTGGCACCTTGTCATATGTATTGCTGGTTGGAAAGGTTGAGCGCTTGGATGCGTAAGGTCAGCAGCAGGCAGGATCCTTGCCGCCCTGCCCGCTGTGATGGCGAACCAATGCTTTCTAACTCGATTTGGCGGTCTTTGGGTCTGCAAGCGGTACCGACATTTCATTTCTAAAAATATTCAGCGGATCCCACCTGAGCTTTGTATTCCTTAGTCTCGTTTCGATTCCTTCATCAGGAAAATAGATTTTTCGCCAATATGGATTCTTGCCCTGGTCCGGCAGGCCACGGTGATAAGTCATGTCGAGGTCGGGGTAGTTCAGGTAACACCCCTCAAAGTTTTCGTCGAGTGGGATAGCACCGGAATCGGCGAATGCCTTCACGAACAACTCGCGTATCCACTTGGCGTGTGCCTCGTCGGTCTTTTCGCCGGGCTCCGTCCAATAGGTCTGCGGTTGCCATTTCAGCACTGATGACCTTTGAGCAACGGAACTGTTTCGCTGAATCCCGTCACTTGCCTGATTGATCTTGCCGCCGTAGGACTGGATCTGTATCAGGCTTTGAGTCTGGTAATTTTCAGGATCGTCGCTCTTGAGCGCGGCCCAGATACCGTCGATGACGGTATCTGTGAAATCACCTTTCTGGTAGGCCGATTTGTATCGGCCGCGTTGGTTGGGGCCGGAACCATTGACCAGTTGGGTGAAAGGCAGCCAATCCATGGTCCTGGTAACTTCCAATGCATCGTGAGTATCAGCAATACGGCGTCCCGCAGGATCGGTACCACGCGGAATGTGATAGACCTCCGGCGGCGTCAGCAACTCTCGGGCGTTGGGAATCACTTGCAACATGGTCTGGACGAAATCAACGAATGGTTCCTGGTTATCGACTCCTCCACGCTGGTCGACATAATGGATCCCCAGGGTATGCGGCCCCGAATTGAAGTGCCGCAACTCGAGCTTCGTGGCCAGCCCCCAGGTCTCCGGCACCGTTTGATTTTCATCGAACCAGCGGTAGTACGCTCTCAGCACATTGCCGAGTGCGTCCTTATCGGCCAGCTGAAATTCCAATGGAAGCCAGAGGACTTCCCTTGGGGCTTCAGGCAGATCACTGAAGTAATAGCTCGTGATGATGCCGAATTGGCCGCCACCGGCCCCGCAACAGGCAGCGAACAGATCTAGGCTGTCTTGCGACGTGCTCTCACGCGAAACATGCGCTGCTCTTAGTCCCTTGCCACTGTCATCAGGAACCAATATGTCCACGCCGGCCAGCCAGTCGCATGTAAGGCCGTGCATTCGAGATAGAAAACCATATCCTCCGCCACAAATATGCCCACCAGCCCCTACTGAATAGCAAGACCCTCCGGGAATGGTCTTTCCGGTTTCTTTGTAAAGGGCAACGTAACCGTTCCAGTTTTGGTTGCCGGCCGCAACGCGAAACTTATAGCTAAATGGCAACTCCCCAAAAATGGGAGAAGCAACCCCTCCGTTCTCCCGATAATCCATGCCGGTCATCAGGCCGATGTCCAAAATGCACAAGACTTCGTTGTGATCACCTGGCATGCGGTTGGAAACGAAGCCTTCGTAGCAGTGACCGCCACTTCGCACGGTTATGCGTCCGTGTTCCATCGCAAGCGTTTCTTTGGCAGCCGCGATGATGTCATTCTCGGTGGAACATATATAAATGAAAGTCGCACCGTAGGGAGAAGCACGCCCCCCGAGGTTGTTACGGGGCCAGCGCAGGTTGAACCCTTTCTGCAGGGTGGCATAGCGAGGGTCGCGGTTATCGATTTTGATGAAAGCCATCTATCTCTCTCCTTGGAAGATGAAGCTTGTCTTTATCCGGAACGCGGTTCGTTCCGGACCACCTTTACAACGCACACAAGCAGTCCTGCCTGGACGTCGCCGGCTATCGAAACCTCACTGTGACGCTTGTTTTCTTGACGCTGGCTGGACTGACATCCTCAGCTCGCCGGCACACAGACATTCCATCCGGCTTTACGGTGTCGCCATGGGGGCTTGCGACACGATGCATCGACCACTTGTTGACAATCGTAGATATGGCGCTGCGAAAACCATGTCAAAGGGATCACGTTACGTATGCTGCGCAGTGCAAGAAGCCCCCGCATCCATGGGGCGGGGCCTGGGCCAGGAGAAATTTCAGGCCTTTTCCAGCAACTTCTCCATCACCCTGCCCACCGCCGCAAACGCAAACGCGCCGGTGACATGTGTAGCAGCACCCAGGCCACCGCCGCAGGCAAGGTTCAAGGAATCGCCGCCGGGCGGACGCGTGCCGCAGACGGTGCCATCCGGTTGCGGATACTGCACATTCTGCAGCGAATACACCGCCGAGACGCCGAAGTAGCGATCCGGGTTGCGTGGAAAGCCGAAATCCTGACGGAGCTTTTTGCGGATCAGGCTGAACATGGCATCGTGCTCGGTGCGCGAAAGATCGCGCACGCGAATCTGGGTGGGATCCGTGCGTCCACCCGCTGAGCCTACCGTCACCATCGGCAGCTTGCGGCGGCGGCACCAGGCGATGGCCTCCAGCTTCACGCGGAACGCATCGCAGGCATCCAGCACCACGTCGTAGCCGCGGTCCAGCAATTCATCCAGCGTGGCGGGCGTAAGAAACCGTTCGATCGCTTCCAGCCGGATGGCGGGGTTGATGGCGTGTGCGCGGGCCGCGATCACGCCCACTTTCGGCTTGCCGTACTCGCCGTCCAGCGCATGCAACTGGCGATTGGTGTTGGACACGCACACTTCATCTGCATCGATCAGCGTGAGCCTGCCTACGCCGGTGCGCGCCAACGCCTCGGCGGCCCAGGAGCCAACGCCGCCAATGCCGATCACGCAAACGTGCTTTTGCGCCAGCTTCGCCACGCTGCCGGCGCCGTACAGGCGCTCTACGCCATCGAAGCGCTCGGGGGGATACGCACCGCTCATGGGCAACCACCGATTACCGTGTCAGGAACGCAAGGGTTCACGCTGATACCTGGCTCAAAAGGACCGGCTTATTTTACCCGGGCTAAGGGAGCATAAAGCCGGGTCAGGTATTCTGCGCAGCCACTACCCTTGAGAGAGGACAGACAATGCGTGCAGCGCTTCTGATTGTGCTGGGTCTGGTTATCGGCATCCTTGGTACTGTGTTCGCCATGCGTGCGTTGAACGAGCGCAACCCCTTTCCGGAGGCATTGATGGTGACCATGGGTTTCCACCGCCACCAGCTGCAGCAAGCAGTGAAAGGGCAGCAATGTAGCGCGACGTCCAATCGCGATCAGTTGCAGCACATGCAGGTGATCGCCACGGATATCCCGGCTGCCTTTCCGGATGCGCCGCAAGCCTTCAAGGATCTGGCCGGCAAATTGCACACGGCCTTGCAGACGGCGGCCCAGTCGGCGCCCGCGGATTGCCCGGCCCTGGCCGCGGCGCTCAAGCCAGTGGACCAGGTTTGCCAGCAGTGCCACCAGCAATACCGCTGACGTAGCGTGGGATGACATCCCGGCAGCACAAAAAGCCACAAAGCGGGGACTGCCATCCCAGCCTGGGCGAGCTTAGTTGGCCTCGTCCTCGTCAGGGGCCGGAAACATCAGGATGGTGATTTCCTTGCCTTGTGGAATTTCCACTACTGGCGTTCCCAGGGCACCGATGCGATTTTTGAAATCCATCAAGTCTTCACGCTGACCGAGTGCCGATCGTCCATTGACGGCCCACACACGGCTACCTTGCCGCCAGCGTGCTACGGCTTCGTCGAGTTGCGACGTCACCATGGCGGTCGCATCGAGCGGCAACTCACCCTTCGGCTTCAGTGTCGAAAGCATGGTGAGTGCGTTGGGATCGGCGGTGAAAACGGTATCGCCAGGCCGCACGTTGGCGGTTAACGTGGCGGCTGCCATATCCCAGCGGGGCTTGGTTTCCATGCGATAGACCGGACCCAGGTTCACCGCGCCCAGCAGGCATAGCAGCGCGGTAGCCATGAACAACATACGGCGTGGCAGCAGGTCCGCGCCCAGACCCGCCAATACGAAGAACGGCGCCGCACTCCACAGTACGTAGCGCGGCAAAAGCATGGACTTGAACAAGGAAACACTCAGTATGAGCAGCGGCAGCATCAGCATGCTCAGTAACAGCACGCGGCCTTCCAGCCGCTTGTGCATACGAAACATGCCGGCGCAACCGGCCAGTGCCACCAGCGTGCCAAGTAACGGCACTGCGGTATGCATCAGATCGAACTTGATCACCGCCAGCATGCGCATTAGATAAACGCTGCCCACCACCACCCACAGGTGTTGCCAGCTGAGTGGTGGAATCCAGTCAAATTTCTGCAGCATATGGCCGTCACTGAATGCGAAGACCGCCGCGTAAAACGGTACGGTGCACGCGATGATCACCGCGCTGCTCCACCGCCAATGGCGGCCGAACGTGGCACGCATTCCTGAAGAGGGCGCAAGGCTGCGCCAGATCAGCCACAAGGAAAGATTGGAAGCCATCAACCAGGGCACGGCATCACCAAGCACGTCCAATGCTGCAATGGTGCCAAGCACGTAGGCGACCCACCCCGTTCGGTCCGCATCTACGCGGCCCATGTCGAGAGCCGCGCGTAGCGGATCTTGCGCAAGCCGCATCAAACCCCATAGCGCGGTCGTGATCAGCAAGGTTACCAGCGTATAGGAACGCGCTTCCTGTCCGTATTGCACTTGCAATGGTGACAGCGCCATCAGCAAGCCGGCCACGATGCCCGCGCTACGGCTGCCGAGGCGGGACGCAATGATGTACACCATGCCTACCGACATCGCTCCGAACAGCGCAGACGGAACGCGCACCCAGGCATCGCCCGAACCAAAGAACCACGAGAGCAACCGCAACAGCAGGAAATAAGTGGGCATGTGCCGATTGCTAAAACTGTCAGCAACCAGTCCGCTCAGGTCCAGGTGAACACGCTGCAGCGTCAGGACCTCGTCGAGCCACAGCGTTTGATGATCGATTCGGAACAAACGCGCTACCAAACTCAGCGCCACGAGTGCTAGCAGCCAGAACCGGTCGCCGCGCGTGATGGACGCAGCATGGCCGTCCAATGCATGACGGCGATACGGTGTCGCTGGGCGCATCGCGGAAGTAATGATCTCGTTCATGCGCTGACTATCCGTGGTCGAACCTGGCAGAGGACAGGGACTGTAACGTGCACCCTACCTATCGGTTGTCTCGCGCATATGACAGCTTGGTACATATTCAGCCGGAAAACCTTGCAGCTGTGACTTCCGGCATGCGCAACGTGTGAAGTCGCGACCCGCTTGCTCGTGCGCATGCCAGTCTTTACCTGTTTACAACACTTCGGAAGCGTGCGCGAAGCCTACGCCATTTAAGTGTCGCCTTAAATTTTCACTCTTCCGCGCAGTACGTCCCAGTACATCGCCCAATCACCCATCAGGCTGTACAGGGGATGGCGAAACGTAGCCGGCCTGTTCTTCTCGAACGCGAAGTGGCCGATCCATGCAAACCCGTAACCAACGACCGGCGCCAGCCACAGCCATGCCAGCCGGCTCGAAGCAAATGCAAGCACCACAACCAGCAATACCAGCGAACTGCCGATGAAATGCAGCCGGCGGCAACGCCGATCGCGATGCTCGTTGAGGTAGTACGGATAGAAATCACGAAAGCTGGCGAACGCGGACATGGCGATTTCCGTGGCGTTTTGTGCGGCCCAGGGTAAGCCCGGGCCACCGCCCTTGCACGCTGTGGGACGTCAGGCCGGCAGCGGGATGAATTCCTCTTCGTCGCCGGTCACCTTGCTGAATCGCTGTCCCACCCAATCCGCTTTGGCCTGCTCGATGCGTTCGAGCGAGCTCGACACGAAATTCCACCAAAGATGCCGCTCGCCATCCAGCGGCGCACCGCCAAACAGCATCAGGCGGCTGCGGTTTTTTGCCTTGACGATGGGAGCCGAAGGCCCGGCCTGCACCGCCATCTGCGCGGACGCGATGTCGAGATCACCCCAGCTGACTAGGCCGTCAACGACGTGCACGCCGCGCTCGGCATGCTCTTCGGGCAGCGCTATCTCAGCGCCAGCCTCGAGCTTGGCTTCGATAAAGAACATCGGCGCAAACACTTTTACCGGCGAGGCGCTGCCGTAGGCCGTGCCGGCGATCAGCACAAGCTCCGCGCCGGGTTGGCGAATTCGCGGCAGGCTGTCGGCATCGTGGTGATGGAACTCTGGCGCCGTCTCTTCGTGATCACGCGGCAAGGCCACCCAGACTTGAATGCCATGCATGCGCTGGCCGGTACGGCGCGCCTCCGGCGGCGTGCGTTCCGAATGCGTGATACCGCGCCCGGCCGTCATCCAGTTCACGGCACCGGGAGTGATGTCCGCCAGGCTGCCAACACTGTCGCGATGGCGGATGCTGCCCTCGAACAGCCAGGTGACGGTGGCCAGGCCGATATGCGGATGCGGCCGCACATCCATGCCTTTGCCGGGGGCGAAATCCACCGGCCCCATGTGGTCGTAGAACACGAACGGGCCAACGTGGCGCGCCGCAAGCACCGGCAGCATGCGTCGCACGGTGAAGCCATCGCCAAGGTCGTGCAAGCGGCTTTTGTCGATCAGAGTCGGGACATTCTGCACGTGCGGATTCCGGTTACCAGGCGCGTTGATATTGCATCGGTGGCGTGACGGTTGCACCCAATTCCTGCGCGGCGCGACGCGGAAAGTAAGGATCGCGCAGACTGGCGCGCGCGATCAGCACCACGTCGGCCGCGCCGCCGGCAATGATGCCATCGGCCTGCGCAGGCTCGGTAATCAGGCCGACCGCGCCGGTGGCGATGCCGGCTTCCTGTCGAATACGTGCGGCGAACGGCACCTGGTAACCAGGGCCCAGCGGAATCTTGACGTGCGGCACCAGGCCGCCGCTGGAGACGTCGACCAGATCGACTCCCAAACCGGAAAGCTCACCCGCCAGGCGCACGCTCTCGTCGATGCTCCAGCCGAGATCGGCCCAGTCGGTGGCCGAAATGCGCAGCCAGAGCGGCAGCTCATCCGGCCATACTTCACGCACGGCCGCGATGACTTCGCACACCAGGCGCGTGCGGTTTTCGAAACTGCCGCCGTATTCGTCGCTGCGATGATTGCTCAGTGGCGACATGAATTGATGCAGCAGGTATCCATGCGCGCCATGCAGCTCGATCAGCTTGAAGCCGGCGTCCTTGGCGCGCACCGCAGCGGCGCGAAAATCCGCGATGACCTTGCGGATGCCATCGATATCCAACGCCCGCGGCACATGCCAATCGTGATCGAACGGAATGGCGGAAGGCGCCACGGTCTGCCATGCGCCGTGTTCCGCCGGTAGCGATCCACCGCCCTCCCAAGGCCGCCAGGCACTGGCCTTGCGGCCGGCATGCGCCAATTGCACGCCCGGCACCGTCCCGTGCTCAGTCATGAAGGCGACGATTGGACGCCACGCTTCAACCTGTGCGTCATTCCAGATGCCAGTGTCATGCGCGGAAATGCGTCCCTCTGGCGAAATTGCGGTGGCCTCCGTGATCACCGCACCGGCGCCGCCTACGGCGCGACTGCCCAGATGCACCATGTGCCACGCGTTCGGCACGCCATCCTGCGCCGAGTACTCGCACATCGGCGATACCACGATGCGGTTGCGCAAGGTCTGGCTTCGTTGGGTATACGGTTCGAACAGCTTCATCGTAGTACCGTCGTGACAAATGAAACCCGGTACATGGCGGCGATCGAAAGCTGATCAAGTGCTAACCTCGCCCTGCATCCATGCCACCCATTGCGCCACGATGGCTTGCGGCATTTTCATCCAGCTGAAATGATCCGCCGGCTGGCCCACAAGCTGGCCGGGTTCGATAATGCCCGTGCGCTTCGGCGCTTGCGGCATCTTATCCAGCAACCACGCCAAGGAACGCGATGGCGCAAGCCAGTCGTCGCGCAGTTGCAGTGCCAATACCGGCGACTGCAACGCCGCCAGCTGCCGCTCGATATCCACCGCCATGCCATGCGCGGCATAGCGTCCGGTGCGCCCGCTGCGTGACCAGTCCGCGATGACGCCACACGCCTCGTTGCCGCCAAAACCCAGCTTGCGTCCCGGTAGATAACCCAGCAATTGCGATAACGGTGCGGCCAGCGCCAGCGCGAGGTAAATCAACGGCGCATAGGAAAACGTGCGCCAATAGGGCGAGCCGCTCGCCACCAGCAAAATGCCGGTAACATCCTGGGGATGCAGGCCGGCATAAAGACACGCCAGTTGCCCGCCGAGGCTGTGGCCGCCTATCCAACATGTCGCGTCGGGCCAGTGCGCTCCTGCTTCGCGCACACCGGCATCGAGATCCCTTTCGAGCAACTGGCGATAACCCCAATCATGCTGGCGGTTTGCCCGGCAATTGCTGGAACCGATACCGCGCCATTCGTGTAAGGCGACCGCCATGCCGTGCGCAGCAAACGCTTCCGCCAGCGGCAAATAGTGTTTGGCTGCCACGCCCATGGCCGGCAGCCAATAAACCCGGTGCGCGGCAGGTTCGGCAGGCTGTACGCAAATCAGTTCGCTACGCGCGCCATCCGCGGCAGTAACCGGTACGGTAAAGGTCGATATGGCGCGGGTGGAAGACGGTTCGGGGAACGCTGACATCGGCACAGCTTACCTGGCCGCACCGAAACAAAAAGGCCGGCGCGAGGCCGGCCTTCGAATCATGGACGCAAGGACCTATGCCTTGCTTACTTCATCCGCTTGCAATCCCTTTTGCCCATTCACCACTTTGAACTCGACTTTGTCGCCTTCCTTGAGGCTTTTGAAGCCCTCACCTTTAATGGCGCGGAAATGCACAAATACGTCCGGGCCATTATCGCGGCTGATAAAGCCAAAGCCCTTGGCGTCGTTGAACCACTTCACTTTGCCCGTTTCACGTTGATCCGACATAAATCACTCCGTTGCGAACAGCGACTTTTCAAGACCAGCCGACCCACCCGAGCCGACGGCTTACTGGGAATGCTTCAGATCGGGTGGAACCATGCGGATGAATCGCCGCCCTGCGAACGCGCCTTACCAAGCAACCAGTGAATAAAGGATAATCAGTCTCGTGAAATAAAATGTGATGGAAAATTCACGCGAAATTCGCCTGAAAAACGAAAAAGCCAGGCAAAAAGCCTGGCTTTTTCACGACACCTTA
This sequence comes from Dyella sp., assembly GCF_036746095.1. Taxonomy (NCBI): domain Bacteria; kingdom Pseudomonadati; phylum Pseudomonadota; class Gammaproteobacteria; order Lysobacterales; family Rhodanobacteraceae; genus Dyella; species Dyella sp. The sequence continues at coordinate 112,091 of NZ_DAIOEU010000007.1, read as the reverse complement.
ATACTGTTTTTCAGATCGATTCCACTTCCTCTGCCTGCAAGCCTTTAGGTCCCTGCTTCGTCTGAAACTTGACCTTTTGGCCTTCCTTGAGCGAGCGGAATCCATTGCCCTTGATGGACTTGAAATGCACGAACAGGTCACCGCCCTTGTCGCTGCTGATGAACCCGTATCCTTTCGCATCGTTGAACCACTTGACTGTGCCTGTTGCTTCGTCCGACATGACTAACCCCATCCGTTCTAGCGCTAACCAATTAGAACCGTAACCCACCCGAGTCACGGCCACTGGGTATGCCGACAATCCTTCGTGCGCCCGGCGCAAACCGTTTATCCAACACGTGTTTTCTCGGCCAGCCAGCGGGCACAGCATAGTGATTTCCGTGAATTGATATGTGATGGAAAATTCACGCGCTGAATCACATTCAATAATCGCAGCCATACGAAAAACAAAAAAAAAAACCGGGCATTACGCCCGGCTTTTTTTTGAATCGAGTTATCTCGATTAGGCAATTAGGCCGGCATCACTTCGTCGGCCTGCAGACCCTTCTGGCCCTGCACTACCTTGAAGCTGACCTTCTGGCCTTCCTGCAGGCTCTTGAAGCCGTTGCCCTGGATCGCGCGGAAGTGCACGAAAACATCCGGGCCATTGTCGCGGCTGATGAAGCCGAAACCCTTGGCATCGTTGAACCATTTGACGGTACCGATCTGACGATCAGACATGTTGCTTACTCCAAACTCAAGTTTTCGAAAAGACTCGACCGCCAGACTGTGGGCGGTCTACTTACTGGTGTGCAAAGGAAAACCCAAGGGGTGAGCGATGAGGCGGATCGTAAATCAGCTGCATCGGGTCACATGACTCTGGTGACCTAAGGCAAACTCAGTGCGACCATCATACCTGTATTGATCGCCACAAGCGAATGCACGTTCAACAAGCATCCGTTTGGCGAAGCTGTATGCTTGGCGCCCCGTCTTTGTGATGGTTTTGTGATGACACCCATGAAACAGCGTAATGCGGTGATTTCCAGTCGTTTTCTCGGTGCCGGCATGCTGGTTGCCCTGGCCTTGTCGGTAGCCGGTTGCGGGCAGGGGGTGCGCAAGCCGCAGCCCGCCGTTCCTTCGCAAAAAGCCGCGCTTACCGGCATTCCCGCCTGCGACAGCTACCTGGACAGCTATCTGGCCTGCCACCGTGCAGCCGGCACCTATACCGCCGAAGCCCTGCAAACGCACTACCAGACCATGCGCGACACGCTGCTGCAGGAAGCCAATGATCCCGGCACGCGCCCTTACCTGGCCAATCGCTGCCTTGGGCTTACCCAGCAACTACAGGCAAGCCTGCAAGGCCGTGCCTGCACACCACCAAGCGTGCCGAACACCGCCTCTTCCCGCTAATCGTCAGCGCCAATACGCGCGCAATGCCGGCCCGAGCGAGGCCGGTCGGCATCGCCCCAGCCGCACGTCGGGCGTGCCATGCCACGCCGCGGCCGCGGAGATCGACGCGGCCACGTCGGCAAGCAGGCGGTGCGTTGGCAGCACGGCTTCCTCAAGAAACAGCGCCTTGATCTCGAACATTCCCTCAGCGCGATGCGCCTTGGCGTCAAGGCGCCCGATCAGGCGCCCGCGATGCAGGATCGGTAGCACGTAGTAGCCATAGCGCCGCTTGGCGGCTGGCACGTAGCACTCGATGGTGTAGTCGAAATCGAACATGGCGCGCACCCGCGCGCGATCCCACACCAATGGATCGAAGGGCGACAACACGGTGGTATGGGTCGCCCGCAAGCGCCCTGCACAGGCACTGTCGAGCAAGGCGGCATGATCGCGATGCACGTACGCAGCACTGTCCCAGCCGGCGACTTGTACGCGTAACAAGTCGCCCGAGCTCAGCAATGGTGCAAGTTCCTTCTCATCCACCGCGGGCTTGAGCCGGAAGTAATCGGCAATCCATCGCGCCTGCGTGATACCCAGCGCACGCACACTGTCGAGAATGAAGTGCTGCCGCAGCTCGGCAGTGGGGCGGCGCAGCACCGCATCGTCGAAGGGTGGATCGAGCTTGGCAAGCACGCGTTCGGCCAGATCGTAGACACGCTGGAAGCGTTCGCGGCGGGTCACCATCAATTCGCCTGAGGCAAACCATGCTTCAAGCCAGCGCTTCTCCGGCTTCCATTCCCACCAGCCCGACGCGGCGCGCTCGGCACGCTCGAAATCGGAAGCACGCACCGCACCGGTGGCGCGCACGCGTTCGAGCAAGGCATGCATTTCCTGCGGGTTGGTGTCACGAGCGCGCGCCGCATGCTTGTCCGCCCAGTGATTGCTTTGCGCCTGCGCACGCCATGCGCGATGAAAACCGATATCGGCAGCCGTGACGAAACAGGCTTCGTGTGCCCAGCATTCGGCAATGCGTCCGGCTTCCAATGTCTCTTCCAACCATGCTTGCGGATAAGCGCCCAGCCGCGCGAAGAGAACCAGATAAGGGCTGCGTGCAACGACGTGGATGCTGTCGATCTGCAGCAGGCGCATGCGCTGGATGGTCGCGACCAGATCTTCACGTCGAGCGCGGCGCTTGGATGCTTGCAGCAAACCTTGTGCAGCCAATTGCAAAGCACGAGCCTGTGAGAGTGTTAGAGCTTTGCTGCTCGATAAAAGTTCGCGCAAAGGGAGCCGCCTTCACTAAATGGAGACATCAATATTCTGCTTGGATTTACGCCCTTATTGCTAATTTGGACAGCAAGCTTGGCGGATAGCTGACGCACAGCCACCTCGCGCAAGCGCTGCAAGGAGCCAACTTAATGAAAACCCGTATCCCTACCCTCATCGCGATTCTCGGCACCGGCCTGCTTGCCGCAGGCATGGCATCGGCGCAAACGCAGAACCAGCCGATGCAACCACCCACCACATCTCCCACACAAAGCACCAGCAAGGCCAGCGTCAACAACGCAACCGCCAATACCGGCGGCAACGGGGCAAGCAGCGCCACCTTCAACACGGCCAAGGGCCAGGTCACCATCAACTCCACGATGGGTTCGGCCCCCTCCACCACCTCTCCGCCATCGTTCGAGCAACTGGCCAATGGCAAGAAATACATCAGCAAGGACGACGCCGAAGCGTATCCCCCGCTAGCCAACGATTTCGAATATGCCGCCCACAACGGCAGCCGCATCAGCAAGACGCAATACGAGAACTGGGTGAAGGACCTGAACTAGGCAAGACGCTTGTTTTTTTCACCTGCGCCGGCCGTCCTGAGACGACCGGCGTTTTTATTGCATCCATAGATGGCTAGACTTGCCGGGAGCGCGCCAGGAGTGGCGTTTTAGGAGCCTGCATGAAACCTTGGTCCGGCTTTCTGCTGGTCGGCCTGAGCGCCAACCTGATGGTGTCGCCAGTGCACGCGCAAAATGTTGCCCCCGCCGACATCAAGGCATGCACGGGGGTCAAGAACGACGCTCAGCGGCTTGCCTGCTATGACCGCGCCACCGGTCGCGCGCAGATGCCCGCCGCGCAAAAACGTAGCGAGCCCGCTGAGACGCCGGAATCCAAACTGTTCCATCCCGAACATGAGGTGGCCGACGCGTCGGAAAACACGCCCGCGCCACTTTCGTTGCTCGATAGCCGCTGGGAGCTTTCGCCGCAGAGCAAGCTGGGCACTTTCAACCTGCGTGGCTACAAACCGATTTACGTATTGCCGCTGTTCGCCACCACTCACCAGAACAATCTTCCCTACAGCCCCAATCCGGTCGACGCCGTACACACGCCGCTGGGCATGCAGAGTGTCGAAGGCAAGTTTCAACTGAGCCTAAAAACCAAGTTATGGCAGGGTGTGTTCGGCGATGCCGGCGATTTGTGGGTGGGCTACACCCAGGACTCCTATTGGCAGGTCTACAACGCCAAAATCTCGCGCCCGTTCCGCGAGACCGATTACGAACCCGAAGCCATGCTCGTATTCAATACCGACTACCACCTGTTCGGCTGGAACGGGCGGTTGCTGGGCATCGGCATTGATCATCAATCCAACGGTCAATCCGATCCCCAGTCGCGCAGCTGGAATCGCGTGATGGGGCAGGTCGGCTTCGAGCGCGCGAACTGGACGATCATCTTCCGTCCCTGGTGGCGCATCCCCGAATCCGACAAGGACGACAACAACCCGGATATCAGCAATTACATGGGCCGTGCCGACATGCAGATCATCCATGAGTGGAACGGCCAGGAATTCAGCTTGTTGCTGCGCGACTCGCTACGCGGCGGCAGCCGCCAGCATGGCGCCGGACGCTTTACCTGGAGTTTTCCGTTGGCCGGCAACCTGCGCGGCTACATGGAGTTCTTCAAGGGTTACGGCGAGAACATCCTCGACTACAACCACAACGCTACCTACCTTGGCGTTGGTATTTCGCTATTGGATTGGTATTGATGGCTGCGCGCCCTTCGTAAGGTCGATCCGGCCACTCTCAGCGCCACCACGCCGTCTTCGTGCCCGTCAGTATCTTCAACATCTGGCCGCGCGCCAGTCGCCCTAATGGGCCAAACGCAGCATCGCGCGCTATAGCCAGTGCGCTGCGTTCCGACTGAAACAGCGGCGTCAGCCATCGGCTGAGGCGCTGATAGACCGACAAGTGCGCGCGCCGGCGATGCGCATATGCCTGCAATGCCTCACCGATGCCAGAGCTCGCTGCCAGCGCCTGCGCCAACGCCTCGGCATCGAGCAATGCCATGTTCACGCCTTGCCCAAGCTGAGGGCTCATGGCGTGCGCGGCGTCACCCATAAATACGATCCGGCCATGTACCGGCGCGCGCATCACCACATCGCGATAGCGAGCGCGATTGAGGTGTTGCGGTGAATCGATGCCTTGCAGCAGCCCTGATGCTTCCGGCCATATCGCTGAGACGCGTTCACGCAAATGCTCGAAACCTCGCTCGTCGAACGCATCTACCTGATCGCCGGGCGCGCTGAAGTAAAACGTCAGCCAGCGCCCTGTATGGTTTACGCGACGGCCGACGGGCAGCAACCCGATCATCTCCCGCGTGCCGGCGTAGCGCTGCCGCAACTCATCGGGATACGGCCAGTCGTCTCCGGGCACCAGGCACCACAGCGCTCCCCACGGATACAGGGTTTCGCGTTGTAGCAAGTTCGGCGCGCAGCGGCGCAAACGGGAATGGGCACCATCGGCCACGACGATCAGGTCGAAGGGACCGTGGCATGTGCCTTCGGTATCAAACAGACTAAGCCCATCCTGCGCGATGTGGTCGATGCAAACGCCAGTACGCACCGCATGCGCATCCGGGTACGCCTCACGCAGCACGTTGAAAAGGCTGCCTCGCGTCATGCCCAGGCCGAAGCTGTCGGCCGCATGATGGGCATAGCGCATGTCCATCACCATGCGTCCGCGCTCATTGCAGCCGTGCAGGCGTTCGATGCGTTGCCCTTGCGCAAACGCCACGGCGTGCAGACCCAAGCGCGCGAGCACGCCCAAGCCGGTCGGCTGCAACAGGAACCCGGCGCCGACAGGCCGCAGCACCGGAGCCTGCTCGAACACGGTCAGCACATGGCCTTGCGCGTGCAGCATGATCGCCGCCGCCTGGCCGGCGGTGCCGTAGCCAACAATCGCGATGCGCAAGCGTCCTTGCATGCCGTGCGCCCTTTGGCGTCGAATCCCTTAGATAGCCGGCAGGCGCGGCTTAGTGATGATGGCCATCCGGACCGTGCACGTGCCCGTGCGAAAGCTCTTCCTCGCTGGCCGCACGCACGTCGGTCACCTGGATGTCGAAATGCAGCGTCTGGCCGGCCAGCGGATGGTTGCCGTCGATATGTACGGTGTCGCCATCGAGCTGGGTGACGGTAACGTGCACGACACCTTGCGGACCGTGCGCCTGGAACTGCATGCCGGGCTGGATATCGTCCACGCCCTGGAAAGCTTCGCGCGGCACGGCCTGCATCAGTTCCGCATGATGCACGCCGTAACCTTCCGCAGGCGCCACGTCGACCTTGAACTGATCGCCAGCCACGCGGCCGACCATCGCTTTTTCCAGGCCCGGCACGATCTGGCCGGTGCCATGCAGGTAAGTAAGCGGCTCGCGGCCCTCGGAGCTGTCGAGCACCTGACCCTGGTCGTCGGTAAGCGTGTAGTGGAAGGAAGCAACGGCGTTGTCGGCGATCTGCATGATGGTCTCGCTGGGTAAGGATGAGCGCCGACCTTGGCCGGCGGGGAATGTGCAAGCGTACCACCTGGCACTCGTGCCCCGGCCGAGGCATGCCACAATCCTTGGCAACTACCGGCGAATCCCCCCGTTTATGACGACGCTGCTTGAAGCCTGGCGCCACCGCCCGACGCACCGGCAAGTGTGGGCGCTGGCCGTACCGATGATCCTGTCCAACCTGACCGTGCCCTTGGTGGCACTGGTGGACAGCACCGTGGCCGGCCACCTGCCGCTCACGCAAGACCTCGGTGCCGTCACCGTGGGCAGCGCGGTGTATGCCCTGCCCGTGTGGAGTTTCGGTTTCCTGCGCATGGGCACTACCGGTTTTGCCGCGCAGGCCAAGGGCGCGGGTGATACTTCGGCGGTCCGCACCGTGCAAGCGCAGGCCTTGCTGCTTGCCGCGATGCTTGGCGTGCTGGCGGGCGTCCTGATGGTGCCGCTGTTGCCGTGGCTGGTCGGGCAGATGCACTCCACCCCGCTTATGACCGGCCGCGCATTGGATTACCTGCATCTGCGCCTATTGGGCCTACCAGCGGCGCTACTCAACTATGCGCTCGCCGGCTGGTTCATCGGCGTGCAACGTGCGCGCACCACGCTCAGCCTGCTGCTGGTGACGAACCTGGTCAACATCGCGCTCAATCTGCTGTTCGTGCTCGGATTCGGCTGGGGTGTGCCAGGCATCGCGCTCGCCTCCGTAGTGGGCGAATGGTGCGGCGCTTTGTACGGCATGTGGCAGGCGCGTCGCGTGTTGCGCGGCTTCGGCGGCCAGGTGGATTGGCAAGCCATGGCCGCGTGGCAGCACTGGTTGCCGCTATTGCGCGTGAATCGCGACATTTTTGTGCGAACGATCGCCCTGGAAGGTGTGTTCTTCAGCCTTTCGCTGTTGGGTGCGAGGATTGGCGATGCCACCGTCGCCGCCAATGCGCTCTTGCTCAACGGCCTGTTTCTGACCGCGTTTGCGCTCGATGGGTTGGCCAATGCGGTGGAAGCCTTGTGCGGCCACGCCATCGGTGCCCGCGACCCGCATGCACTGCGCCGCGCCCTGGTGGTGGCGGGCGGATGGTCATTGATCGGTAGCATCGGTTTTGCATTGTTCTTCAGCAGCGCGGGGCATCTGTTCGTCAATTTGCAGACCAGCCTTCCCGAAGTGCGCCATGTCGCGTACCGCTGCTTGCCGTGGTTGGCGGCACTGCCGTTGGTCGGCGTGTGGAGCTATCTGCTCGATGGCCTGTTCATCGGCGCGACGCGTGCACGGGAGATGCGCGATGGCATGCTTGTTTCCGTGTTGTTCTTCGCGTTGCTCGCATGGCTCACGCGCAGCCTTGGCAATGAAGGATTGTGGTTGACGTTTCTCGCCTTCATGGCGATGCGCGCCGTGAGCCTGGGTTGGCTGGGCTTGCGTTTACGCCGACAACGCGCGTGGATCGCGTGAGCTACCGCGCGCTTTATCGTTTCCGCATACTGGCGCCCATGAAACTCTCGCCCTTCCTGTTACGGATCTGCGCGGCATGCATGCTGTTGGGCGGCATGGCCGGCACGCACGCTTACGCCGACACCTCGATCGCCGGGACGATGACGCGCGAACAGCTCGCCAACGCCATCGACGAACAGATCCAACAACCGCGCTTCAATGCCGCCAGCTGGGGCATTGCCGTGGTATCGCTCGATACCGGCCGCACGGTGTATGCGCACGACGCCGACCGACTGCTGCAACCGGCGTCCACCGCCAAGCTCTACACCGCCGCGTTGGTGCTGGACACCATCGGCACCGACTACCGCATTCCCACGCAACTGCTTGCCACGCGCCAAGTCATCCAGGGTCGGCTGCAAGGTCCGTTGATCTTGCGCGGCATGGGTGATCCGACGCTCGGCACGCCGGGCACCAACATGGATTGGGCCGATCAACTGGCCGAACAGGTGGCCGCCAGCGGCATGCATGACGTGCAAGGCGACCTGATCGCCGACGACAGCTACTTCCAGGGGCCGCAGACGGGGTCCGGCTGGGAAGCGCGTGACCTGCAAAGCTGGTTCGCGGTACCGGCTTCGGCGCTCAGCGTGCAGGAAAACGTGGCCGATCTCACCGTGGCTCCGGCAAATATCCCAGGTCATCCTGCATCGCTGATGCTTGATCCGCCCGGCACCCTCATGCACCTGGTGAACAACCTTGAGACCGGCGCACGCGACAGTCGCCCCGACATCAATCTCTACCGCGCACCGGGCACTGACAGCTTGTATGCCTTCGGCACGATTCCCGCCCATGCGGAAACACAAACCTACAAGCTCGCCATGGCGGATCCGGCCTGGTACGCCGGCACGCATTTGCGCGAAGCGCTGGAACGCCACGGCGTGCGGATCCATGGCAACTTGCGCGTGCGGCATTGGCCGGAACAGGACAGCACCGATCTCGGCAAGGCCGTGGTGTTGGCGCAAGTACTGTCGCCGCCGGTAATGGACATTCTCGATCGCGGCTTGAAGCGCTCGCAAAATCTGTATCTGCAAAACCTGCTGCAGATCGCCGGCGTGAAAGCGCAGGCCAATGCCGAACAATCGGGTGATCCCCCGGCCGGCTTTCGAAGCAGCGATGCCTGGGGCATCCGTGCGCTCAAGCAATTGCTCGACAGCATCGGCATCGCGCCGGGCATGGCGCAGATCGAAGACGGCGCAGGCCTGTCGCGACAGGACCTTTCCACGGCCAACGCGATGGTGCATCTGTTGACCTACCTTGCCCACCAACCCTATGGCGATGCCTTGCGCAATGCCCTGCCCTCAGCCGGCGTGGACGGCACGCTCCAATGGCGCATGCGCCATACGGCCGCGGCGGACAACGTGCATGCCAAGACCGGCAGCATGGGCAATGTGCGCTGCCTGGTGGGCTATGTGACGACGGCAGCCGGTGAGCATCTGGCGTTCGCGATCATGCTCAACAACTTTGTGCGTGGCGAGGATGAGCCGAGCCCGAGCCGCAATCTGGATGCGATTGTGGAGTTGTTGGCGTCGTTCCAAGGGCACAGTTGAGCGGACTCCATGAAACACAACCCCAGCCACGTGGCCGTTATTCCCATAGCGCCCTACGTTCACCGTTTCGCCAAATCCTTCTCGATCTTCTCCGGCGTGTCATTGGGCGCATAACGCTTCACTACCTTGCCCTGCGCATCAACCAGAAATTTGGTGAAGTTCCACTTGATCGACTCGCTACCCAACAAACCCTTGGCTTCTTTCTTCAGCCACTGATACAGCGGATGGGTATTGTCGCCGTTGACCTCGATCTTGGCGAACATGGGAAAGGTCACATCGTAGGTGGTTGAGCAGAACTGCTTGATTTCCGCCTCGTCGCCCGGCTCCTGATGGCCGAACTGGTCGCAGGGAAAACCCAGCACGGCCACGCCCTGCTCGCGATGCTTTCGCCACAGCTCTTCCAACCCCTTGTATTGCGGGGTAAAGCCGCACTTGGAGGCCACGTTGACGATCAGCAGGGTCTTGCCGCGCCAATCACCCAGTGAACGCTCGTTGCCATCGATGTCGCGCGCGCTGAAGTCGTATACGGTGGTCATGTCATCGCTCCGGTCCTATCCACTACACAGGTTGGGTTGGCGCAAGCGTAACCCAACTATGTCTCGCGCCTGGAAAGGATTCCCCTGCGCACTGCCGTCACCCAAGTGGCATAGAATGCCCGCCTTCGACCCATCGTCCAGGCCCACCGTGATCCGCTTCATCGACGTGCACAAATCCTACCGTGTCGACGGCAAGGACATTCCGGCGCTGGAGCCTTTCGGCCTGGAGATCGCCGATGGCGAGGTGTTCGGCATCATCGGTCACTCAGGCGCCGGCAAGTCCACGCTGATCCGGCTGATCAACCTGTTGGAGCGGCCCAGCGGCGGGCGCATCCTGATCGGCGATATCGAGATCACCACGCTGCCCGATGACGCACTGCGCACCGCCAGGCAGCACATCGGCATGATCTTCCAGCACTTCAACCTGCTCTCCTCGCAGACCGTCACGGAGAACATCGCCTTTCCGATGCGCCTGGCCGGCAACAAGGATGCGAAGACGATCCGCGCACGCGTGGATGAGCTATTGCAGCGCGTCGGCCTGACCGCGCATGCGAACAAATATCCCTCGCAGCTTTCCGGCGGGCAGAAGCAGCGTGTGGGCATTGCGCGTGCCCTGGCCAACCATCCGTCGATTTTGCTATGCGACGAAGCGACCAGTGCGCTCGACCCGCAAACCACCGCCTCCGTGCTCGATCTGCTGGCCGAGATCAATCGCGAATTGAAACTTACCATCGTGCTGATTACGCACGAGATGGATGTCGTGCGCCGCGTGTGCGATCGCGTGGCGGTCCTGGATACCGGGCGCATCGTGGAGCATGGCGCCGTGGCCGACGTGTTCCTGCATCCGCAACACCCGACCACGCGGCGCTTCGTCAGCGAGGCGCTGCCGGAAGAAACGGCCGGCGAGCACGCCATCTACGAACACGTGCCCGGCCGCATCATGCGGCTTTCCTTCCGCGGCGAAGCCACCTGGTCGCCCACGCTGGGGCGTGTCACGCGCGAAACCGGCGTGGATTTCAACATCCTGGCCGGCCGCATCGATCGCATCAAAGACCTGCCCTATGGCCAGCTGACCCTGGCCATGCAGGGCGACAACGTGGATGGTGCCCTGCGCGCATTGCGCGAAGCCGGCATCGACGTGGAGGAACTTGCCCGATGATCATCAGCGAACTGCCCCTGCTGCACACGCTGTTCCCCAACATCGACGACTGGGGCGAAATGGGCCAGGCGTGCATCGACACGTTGCTGATGCTCGGCGGTTCGCTGCTGCTCACGGTGATCATCGGCCTGCCGTTGGGCGTGCTGCTGTTCCTCACCGGCAAAGGACAGTTGCACGCGATGCCCAAGCTGTATGGCGTGCTGTCGCTGGTGGTGAACGTACTGCGCTCAGTGCCTTTCATCATTTTGATGATCGTGCTAATGCCGCTTACCTACGTGCTGGTCGGTACCAAGCTCGGCATTCGCGGTGCGATTCCGCCCTTGGTGATCGGCGCCGCGCCATTCTTTGCGCGACTGGTGGAAACATCGTTGCGCGAAGTGGAGCACGGCGTGATCGAAGCCTCGCAAGCCATGGGCGCCACGACTTGGCAGATCGTCCGCCACGTATTGCTGCCGGAGGCGCGCGCCAGCTTGTGGGCGGGTGTCACGGTGACTGCCGTGGCGCTGGTCGGCTACACCGCCATGGGTGGCGCGATCGGCTCCGGCGGCCTGGGCGACCTGGCCTATCGGTACGGCTACCTGAGCTACAAATCCGACTACATGGTGGTGACGGTGCTGCTGCTGATCGTACTCGTCCAGATCCTGCAGATGCTGGGCGATCGCATCGTGGTGCATTACAGCCGGCGATAATCCCCTCGCTCTTTTGCATCCGGCCGTATGGATGGCTATTCTGGCGCACCGCACAAGGATAGCCTTCCCATGAAAATGCTGCTTTTCCTGGCTGCCACGGCACTGCTCGTGGCCGGCTGCTCATCATCCGGCCCCGGCAATTCCAACGGCCAGACGCTGACCGTGGCGGCTACCGCCGTGCCGCATGCGGAAATCCTCAAGGAAGTGAAGCCGATCCTGGCGAAGGAAGGGGTGAACCTGGACATCAAGGTATTTGCCGACTACGTGCAGCCCAACACGCAAGTGGCCGAAAAGAGCATCGACCTGAACTACTTCCAGACCAAGCCGTACCTGGACACGTTCAACCGCGAGCATGGCACGCAACTGGTGATCATCACGGGCGTGCATATCGAGCCCTTCGGTGCGTACTCGCACAAGTACAAGTCGATCGACCAGCTTCCCAACGGTGCCACCGTGACCTTGCCCAACGATCCGAGCAACCAGGGCCGTGCCCTGCTGCTGCTGGCCCACAATGGCCTGATCACGCTGAAAGACCCGAACAACGAACTGGCTACGCCGAAGGACGTCGCCACCAATCCGAAGAACCTGGTGTTCAAGCCGCTGGAAGCGGCGATGCTGCCGCGCACCTTGGACGAAGTGGATCTGGCGCTGATCAACACCAACTATGCACTGGCCGCCGGCCTCAGCCCGACCAAGGACGCGCTGCTGATCGAAGACAAGAACTCACCCTACGTGAATTACCTGGTTGGACGTCCGGACAACAAGGACGATCCGCGCGTGCAGAAACTGGCCAAGGCGCTGACCAGCCCGGAAGTGAGGGCGTTTATCGAGCAGAAGTATCACGGGGCCGTGTTGCCGGCGTTTTGAGGCTCCACCCTTTTCGCATAACCATATGGCTGTCATTTCCACGCAAGCGCGAATGACAGCCACATTTTTACCTCACGCTGCAGATTCCGCTTCCATCAATACCGGAATCTCGAATACCTGCCGCAGGTAAGCGAGGTACGCCTTGTCCTCGCACATGTTCTTGCCCGGCGAATCACTGAGCTTCGCCACCGGCTGCCCATTGCAGCGGACCATCTTGATCACGATGTTGAGCGGCGTGGGGCCCACGTCATTGGTGAGGTTGGTGCCCACCCCGAACGCGAGCTGGCAACGTCCGTGGAAATGCTTGAACAGCTCCATCACCTTCGGGATGCTCAAGCTGTCGCTGAATACCAGGATCTTGCTGCGCGGATCGACACGGTTGGCCTTGTAATGCGCCAGCACGCGCTCGCCCCAGGCGAAGGGGTCGCCTGAATCATGGCGGGTGCCATCGAACAGCTTGCAGAAGTACATGTCGAAGTCGCGCAGGAACGCCGTGAGGCCATAGACATCCGATAGCGCAATGCCAAGGTCGCCGCGGTATTCCTTGGCCCAGGCTTCCAGCGCCGCCACCTGCGAATCGCGCAAGCGCGGACCCAGCGCCTGGTGTGCCTGCAAGTACTCGTGCGCCAGCGTGCCGAGCGGACGCAAGCCAAGCTGCCAGGCCAACCACACGTTGCTGCTGCCGGCCAGCTGCGAGCCGAGGCCCTGGTGCAGCGTTTCCGCCACTTCGCGATGCCACTCGCGCGAGAAGCGCCGGCGCGTACCGTAATCGGCGATGCGGCAGTCCTGGTACCCGGGTGTGTCACGCAACAGCGCAATTTTTTCCTTCAGGCGCCTGCGCCCTTCGGCCAGGTCCAGGCCCGCATGCGTGTGGCGGAAATACACTTCGTTAACGATCGCCAGCAACGGCACTTCAAAAAGAATCGTGTGCAGCCAAGGACCGACAATGCGGATCTCGATCTCACCGTTATTTAACGGGGACGGCGTGATCTCCACATATTTCGCATTGAGCTGGAACAGGCCGAGGAAGTCGACGAAATCACTCTTGATGAAGCGCCAGCCGCGCAGGTACTCAAGTTCCGCCTCGGTGAAGCGCAGGCTGCACAGCGCGTGCAGTTCGGCGCGAATCTCTTCGATGTACGGCACCAGGTCGATGCCCGGATTACGGCACTTGAAGCGGTACTCCACCTGCGCGGCAGGATACTGATGCAACACCACTTGCATCATGGAGAATTTGTAGAGATCGGTGTCGAGCAGGGAGCTGACGATCATGGAGCGGCCATGTCGGGGGAAAGAGAAGCGGCGCGTGCGGCGCGCGGCATCTGGCGATTATCCCGCCTAAGTCCCGGCCGTGAATAGTCAGTGCAGAACTGGAAAAGATAAAACCCCGGCAGCCAGGGGAATAACTGCCGGGGTTTGTTAGGTCGCGTTCCGGGGGGAGGGTAAACTTGGAACCGACCCCTGGATACCCCGATGATCTGCGGCATCCTCTTGTCGCCTCACGGCGATTCGAAGAGTTAGTGTGTCCGGTATGGATGAAGTTCAAGGCCCCGGTCGAATTGGTTCAGGTTTCTGATAAGTAACCGCAACGCCATCGATGGTTTCATCTGCACCGTTTTCCCAACTCCTTGTCAGTCAAATACGTAAAGGCCCACGCATGAGCATCCTGCATCGATGTCTTGCCCTGTTCGCACTGTGCTGCGTCCTGCCGCTGCACGCGGCGGATCTGCGTATCGATGTAGGCCCCAGTGCCCATGTCTGGACGACTGCTCAATTATTGAGCAACCAAAATGCACAGAGCGTGACGATTCCCGACGACGTTGCGTTCCACCGCAGCATGACGTATCGCGCCATGCCCCTGCGCGCATTACTGCCTGAGCTTGCACAGGGCGAACGTTTAAAATTTGTTGCGAACGACGGCTTCTCGGTCGACATTCCCGCGGATGCATTGCTCAATCGGTCAGGCGCGCAAGCGTGGCTGGCGGTGGAAGATCCACAGCATCCCTGGCCAGCGTTGCCTGGCCATAAAGGTGACGCAGGTCCCTTCTACGTCGTGTGGACAAAGCCGGCCGCTGCCCACATCGGCAGCGAATATTGGCCGTACCAGTTGGCGCGCATCGAACGTGTGCAAGACGTGGCCTCGCGCTTTCCCGCCACCGCACCGGCAGCTTCGGTGCCTGCGGACAGTCCTGTGCGCCAGGGCTATGCGGTGTTCCAGCGCACCTGCTTTGCCTGCCACACGCTCAACGGCGAAGGCGACGCGCACATGGGGCCGGATCTCAATATTCCCCACAGCCCAACCGAATACCTCAGCACCGACATGCTGCGCGCCTTCGTCCGCAACCCGCAATCGCTGCGCCGCTGGCCGGAAGGCAAAATGGCTGGCTTCCCCACGCAGCAATCACTATCGGATGCGGATCTTGATGCGGTGATCGCTTACTTGAAGTACATGGCGCAGCACAAAGTGCAGAAATAATCTGCGAGGTATTGGAACCATGACCTTGTTCGACGAAGCTCCCTCGCCGGTGAACGGTATTCGCGTCGGCATTGGCGGCTGGACCTTTGCGCCGTGGCGCGACAATTTCTATCCGAAAGGGTTGGTGCAGCGGCGAGAACTGGAATACGCCAGCCGCAAGCTCACAGCGATCGAAATCAACGGCACGTACTACGGCACGCAGAAACCCGCGACGTATGCCAAGTGGGCCGCGGAAACGCCGGAAGGTTTCGTGTTCTCGGCCAAGGCGCCGATGCGCATCATGCAATCGCGCCAATTGCAGAAAACCGGGCCGCAGATCGAAGACTTTCTGGGTGGCATCGCCTCGCTCGGCAGTCGGCTCGGCCCGATCGTGTGGCAGTTCGACGCCGGCCAGCGCTTGCAGCGCGACAGCTTTGCGGCATTCCTCGATTTGCTGCCCAAGCAGATCGACGGCCGCACGCTGCGTCACGTGCTGGACGTACGCGACCGGGAATTCGTCGATGCCGATTACCTTGCGCTGGCCCGCCAGCATGGCATGGCGACGGTGTTCACCGATTCGCCGGACTATCCATCTTTTGCCGATATCACCGCGGATTTCGTCTACGCGCGGCTGATGCGTTCGCGCAGCGACGTGACGACGGGTTACGCAGGTGATGAGCTGGATGGCTGGACGAAACGTACGCACGCGTGGGCGGATGGAGAGCAGCCGGCGGATCTTCCCTATCTTGCTAAGGAACGCGCACCGCAGTGCAAGCGTGACGTCTTTGTTTTCTTCATCAGTGCTGCCAAAGAGCGCAACCCAGCAGCGGCGATGGCATTGATAGAGCGGCTAGGTACCAAATAGGTTGAGTTAGGACTTGATCCGCGGCAACCCAACAATCACCTAGCGCCGAGGCACCCGTCATGATGAAACTCTCCCAAGGGTCGTCATTGAAGGGTTGTGTTTCATGGCAACCTGCAAAAGCGCGCGTAGCGAACCTTCCCGCCGCACCTTCGGCTCCTTCGCCAACGCACGCACGCGCTCAAAGAACGACGGCCACTGACCGCCCGCTTGCTTGAACAACACCGCAAACGCCTGCTTCCATTGATCGTACAAACCAAACGGCAGCAACGTGGCGTTGTTGATCGGCTGCGCCACCCACTTGTCGTAACGATGATCGTTCGGCCAGTTCGCGTCGCGCCATGCGGCGTAGCGATTCCGGAAATCCTCGATCGCCCGTTGCTTCCCTTCCGCCATCGCCTGCTCGTCCACGCCGCTGGCGTAAAGTTTCTTCAGGCGTTCGCGCAGATCGAGCACCAGCTTGGTGAAGCCGTCATCCATCACCTGGTCGTGGTCGTCGCCGACCGGTTCACCACGCGCGTGATGCCACTCGCGCAGGCCTTCATTCTCGACAAACATGGCGTAGCTTTCGTTGAACGCCGTATCGCCTTTCACGTAGATTTTTTGATGCGCCAGCTCATGGAAAATCGTGCCGACCAGCTCGTCGTCATCCCAACGCATCATGCTGCTGAGAATGGGATCGGCAAACCAGCCCAGCGTCGAATAGGCCGACACGCCGCCGATATAGACGTCATCGCCTTTCGCGCGCAAACGTTCGACGCTTGCCCTCGCCTTCTGCTCGTCGAACCAGCCGCGGTACGCCACGCAACCGGCGATCGGAAAACACTGCGGCACCGCGTCCACCGAAAAGCGTGGCGTCGCGAAGACGTTCCACACCACATAGGGGCGATGCAACGACACGTAATAGGTGTAGCTGCGGTTGCGCGGCAGATCGAGCTGTTCGGAAGCGAATTGCCGCGCCTGCTGGGAAAGCTTCAAGCGCGCCGCCAGCTTGGGGTCCGTAGCCGGGTCGCCGATGACCTTGCTGACGGAACGGCGCTTGAGCAGCAAGGCGCTTTCGCCGTGCGTGACGTGCGCGTAGTAGCGCAGATCGGCACAAGCACCCAGGACGGCAACCACCATGATGCAGAGAGTCCATCGCGTGGCGGACAGAAAAATGCGGGGACGAATCATCCCCGCATTCTGGCAAAAGATTGGCGTTCAGTGCCCGTGGCCATGCCAGCCGCCGCCGTGGCCGCCGGACCAATGGCCGCCGCTGTGACCACCGCCATGCCAATTCCCGTGGCCGTCATGCCAATCTCCGCGGCCACCGCGCCAGCCATGATCACCATGCCCCCAATAACGGCCTCGGCCATACCAGCCGCCGTAACCGTAATAACCCACGCCACCGTAATAGCCGTAGGGATAGCCGTAATAGTCATACGGATAATCGTAGACAACGGCAGGAGCACTGCCGTAATACGCGTCGCCGGCGTAACCGTTGCCTCGCACGTAGCTATAGCCCGGGGCGACGTAACAGCCTGAAAGCAGGCTCATCAGGCCCGCCAGCATCACGCCGGCAAATACGCGTTTGACTGAGATGTTCATGGTGGGGACTCCATGCGCTTTACGGTTTGCAGCCTAGTCCTGCGGCAATAAATGCGCCCTGAGCAAAGCCACTCGGCGATGACAACCTTGATCGCACGTCTGGGCACGTCGCGTCATCCCAGCCATCTGCCGGGATGACGACCGGGTCGATCAGCTCTTGCCACCCTTGGCTTGATCGCCACGGGCATGTGAAAGGTGGTGCAAGGGGCCGCTGCCGGGATTGCCGCCGCCATGTTGTGCATGGCCGTTGACGGCACCGGGGTTCAACGTGGCACCGGGCCAATGGGGCCCTTGTTTCAAGCGCTCCTGCTTTGCCCGCAACAATGCCTGGATATGCGCGACGGCTTCTTCAGGGCTGAGATGCGAAGGTTCGGGGGCACGCGCTGCGGCAGGCTTGGGCGATACCTGCGCGGCTTTTTTCGGTGGCTTGGCTTTGGCAGGCGATGTCTTGGCGTTCGCTGTCCTTGGCTTGGCCGGCGCCGGCGATGCCGCCGCTTGCTTGGCCGTTTTCTTCACGACCGCTTTCTTGGCGGTTGCTTTCTTCACTGCTGTTTTCGCTGCCGGCTTGGTTGTCGCCTTCTTCGCCGTTTTCTTGACGGCAGGCTTTTTGGCGGCTTTTTTACTGGACGATGCCGATGTGCCGGCACGCTTCCTCTTGGCCGAATCCTTACCCTGGCTTGCCTTGCGAGCCGCGGACTTCTTCGCGGCAGACTTGCGCGTCGTTGCCATGCGTACGTACTCCAGCGGTGGTAGGTACGCCCATCATCGCGAAGTGCACGCGCCCGGCAAGTGCCAAAGGCTGGCTACATGCCGGGGCGCAGCAAGGCCGCAAGGAAGTGCGGCAATACCGGCGGATTGGCCAGCACCGTAAACACCACGCCGTAGGCCGCACCCCACAGATGGGCACTATGGTTGATGTTGTCGCGCCCCTGCCGATCCATGTAGATGGAATAACCCACATACAGCACGGCGTAGATGATCGCCGGCACGGGTATGAAGAACACCAGGATGCGCGTCCAGGGCGCATACAGAATGAAACCGAACAACACCGCGGACACCGCGCCGGACGCCCCCAGGCTGTGATAGTTCGTATTGCGGCGATTCTTCAAATAGGTCGGCAGGATCGACACGATCAATCCGCCCAGATAGAACAACGCAAAACCGAACGCACCCAAAGCGCCGTTGTAAACCGGCTCCATGATTCGGCCAAAGAAAAACAGCGTCATCATGTTGAACAGCAAATGCATGGGGTCGGCATGCAACAGGCCGTAGGTGACCAGCCGGTAATACTCGCGTTTACGCTCGATCGCGGGTGGCCACAGGATCAGATCGTCCACCAGGCGCCGGTTGTTGAAGGCCATGAAGGAGACGATGCAAGTAGCGGCGAGGATGATGAGCAGCGTAATCGGTATGGACATATGACGAATTGGACGAACTTCGGAATCCGCCCATCTTGACGTTCACGCACCCAGTTGTCGACCGCTAGAATGCACGGCCACCCCCGCTGCGCGCTTTTCCCAGCCGTATGACACCCATCCGCTACATGCACCTGGACGTTTTTGCCGCCAGTCCCGGCGGCGGCAATCACCTGGGGGTGGTCACCGACGCCAGCGGATGGAGCGATGCCGACATGCAGCGCTACGCCCATTGGACCGATCTGGTCGAAACGACCTTTCTATTGCCGCCCAGCGATGCCAAAGCCAGCTACCGCGTGCGCATTTTCACGCCCGATAAGGAAATCGCCTTCGCCGGCCACCCCAGCGTGGGCAGCGCGCATGCGGTGCTCGAATGCGGCCTGGCCGAACCGAAAGACGGCCTGCTGTGGCAGGAATGCGGCGCCAACGTGCTGCCGATTCGCGTCGAGGGCACAGGGCCGCAGCGCCTGCTGATGCTGCAATCACCTGACGCACGCGTCGTAAAAACCGGCCTGCATGCACATCCGCTATTGGCTGCCACGCTCGACAGCATTGGCTTGGGCAGGCTGCCGCCGGCACTGGTGGACGGCGGCCGTCGCTGGTGGCTGGCCGAATGCGTGGATGAAGCCAGCCTGCGTGCGTGGACACCCGACCATAGCGCCATCGGCGCACTTGCGATCGCCAGCGGCAGCATGGGCTTGTGCGCGTTTGCACGCAGCAGCCATCCGGATTACCGGCTGGTGGTACGCGCCTTTCCGTCTGGCGTCGGCATCGTCGAAGATCCTGCATCCGGTGCCGCCAATGGATTGATCGCCGCCTATATCGCGCACGCGGAACCCGGCGGCCCACTGGCGCGTGGTTATGCCGTCAGCCAGGGGCGCGAAATGGGACACGATGCGCAGCTGATTGCGCATATCGTGGATGGCACGATCTGGATTGGCGGGCGCACGAACACCGTCATCGACGGCACGCTGCATTGGAGTGCACGCCATCCGTAATCCCATGATTAGAACTAAGCGCGCCGGTCAAGATTCGCTCGACGCGCGGAGACTTGCGCCAGCGCGGCGAGATCCAATCCTTCGGCGCCATGGGCCACTGCTTCGATCAAACTGTCGCGCAGCACGCTTGCCAGCGGCATCGGCACCTTCTCCGCTTGCGCGGCATCCTGGGCCAGCATCACGTCCTTCAAGCCCAGCGGCAGCGCAAAACCCGGCGGCGTGAAGCGTTCCTCCGCCATCGCTTTGCCATACCCCTGGTACACCGGCGATGCGAACAAGGTACTGGTCATCAATTCAATAAAGTCGACCGCGCTCACGCCATAGGCGCGTGCGAGCACCGATGCCTCGGCCATGCTTTCGATCGCCGACACGATCATGAAATTGCCGGCCAGTTTCACCGCGTTCGCGCGCTCCGGGCTGTCGCCCATTGGCCATAGCTTTGCCGCCATGGTTTCGAGCAAGGGCCGCACTTTTTCGATGGCGCCGTGCGCGCCGGCCAGCAGCATGTTGAGCTTGCCTGCGGCTGCCACATCGGGACGGCCGAATACCGGCGCGGCGACGTAACCCAAGCTGCGCCTGGCATGTTCTTCGGCCAACTGCCTGGCGAGCGCGACGGAAATGGTGGCGTGGTTGACATGCACGGTGCCCGGATCCATCGCATCGAGCAGGCCGCCATCGAGGATCACCTCGCGCACGGCCTGGTCGTTCGCCAGCATGCTGTGCAGCACGTCAACCTGCGCCGCGCGATCCGGCGTGCTCATCACTTTGGCGCCCAGCGATTCCAGTTTCTGCATTGCCGCTTCCGAGCGGTTCCACACCAGCACCTGGTGGCCGGCCGCGACCAGGTTGCTGGCCATGGCGCTGCCCATGGCGCCGAGTCCGATAAAGCCGACTTTCATGGAGAATCTCCTGTGACAGATGCTTAGTGGAACATGGCAGATGTCCAACCGAAGCGAAGTTTCAAACCACTTCGCCGGCGGCATGCCCCGACGCCCAAGCCCATTGGAAGTTATAGCCGCCCAGCCAGCCGGTGACGTCGACCACTTCACCGATGAAATACAACCCGGGCACACGCTTGGACTGCATGGTCGCGGAAGAAAGCTCGTCCGTATCCACTCCGCCCAGTGTAACTTCCGCGGTGCGGTAGCCTTCCGTACCGCTGGCAACGATCGGCCAATCGTGCAATCGCACGCCTGTATCGTGCAGTTCGGCATCGCGATACTGGCGCATCGGCTTGCTGCCCAGCCATAGCTCGCACAGTCGCTGCGCCAACCGGCGCGGCAGCAGATCGCCCAGCACATTGCGCAGTTCCGCCGCCGGACGCGCAGCGCGCTGGGCCACCAGCCAGTCGCCGATGCCCTGCTCCGGCGACAAGTCGACACGCAACTCCTCGCCCGCCTGCCAATAGGAAGAAATCTGCAGCACGGCAGGCCCGCTGATGCCGCGATGGGTAAACAACAATCCTGCGCGAAAGCCTCGCTTACCCACCCGCGTCCCGGCCACCGGCAACGCCACGCCGGCCAGTTCCTGGTAATGCTCCAGATGCTTGCCGCTCAAGGTCAGCGGCACCAGGCCTGCGCGCGTCGGCAACACGTTGTGGCCGAACTGCCGTGCCAGCTCATAGCCGAATCCGCTCGCGCCCATGCTGGGAATTGAAAGGCCGCCGGTGGCGATCACCAGTGAATCGGCATGCACTTCGCCATGGGCCGTCATGACCGCAAAACCCTCGCCCGTTTCGCGAACCCGTTCCACCGCGCAACTGGTTTCGATGCGCACGCCTGCCACCGCGCATTCGTCCAGCAGCATGCGCACGATCAGCTTGGAGGATTCGTCGCAGAACAGCTGCCCCAGCTCTTTCTCGTGATAGGCAATGCGATGCTTTTCCACCAGCGCGATGAAATCCCATTGCGTATAGCGCGCCAGTGCCGATTTGCAGAAATGCGGATTGGCCGAGAGGTATTGCGCCGGCGTCACGCCCAGGTTGGTGAAATTGCAGCGCCCGCCGCCGGACATCAGGATTTTCTTGCCCGGCTTGTTCGCATGATCCAACAGCAGCACGCGGCGCCCGCGCTGGCCGGCGGTGATCGCACACATCAAGCCGGCGGCACCGGCGCCGATCACCAGAACGTCCACTTTCACGCGATCACCGCCCTTCTCATACGTCCGCCCATTATCCAATAAACTTGGCGCCTACCCTGCCACGGACTTAGACCATGCCTTCTTTCGACGTCATCTCCGAAGTCGACAAACACGAGTTGACCAATGGAGTCGACCAGGCCAATCGCGAATTGTCCAACCGCTTCGACTTCAAAGGCAGCGATGCGAAGTTCGAGCTGGACAAATCCGTGATCACGCAAAGCGCACCCAGCGAGTTCCAGTTGCAGCAGATGCTGGACATCCTGCGCGGTCGCCTGGCCGCGCGGAAGATCGACCTGCGCGCGCTCGACATCGCCGATCCGGAAGTGAACCTGGGCGGTGCGCGGCAGAAGATCACCGTGAAGCAAGGCATCGAGCAGCCGATCGCCAAGAAGCTGATCGCCACGCTGAAAGAAGCCAAGCTGAAAGTGGAAGCGCAGATCAATGGCGACAAATTGCGCGTGAGCGGCAAGAAGAAAGATGACCTGCAACTGGCGATGGCTGTATTGCGCAAGGCGGAGGTGGAGCTGCCGTTGCAGTTCGATAACTTCCGCGACTAAAAGCCACGGGTGGATGCAGACCCAACATAGCAATTCATGTTTCAGCCCCCGTGCATGGCTCGCCTCATGACCGTCATTCCCGCAAAAGCACATTGCTGTCCGGGGAAAATGAAGTTCTTCAGAAATGCGCGGGCATAGCACCCGGCATCGAAAATTTCCCATGGAAATTCAGTGCCATCAGCTCGTCATTCCAGCGAAAGCGGGAATCCAGGGCCTTTGCAGATTTTCAAGTCGCTGGATTCCCGCTTTCGCGGGAATGACGGCCGCGCGAGTTACGCCAAACCCGCGGCAATATTCACGCTGATCGCAATGATGAACACGTTGAAGAAAAACGCCACCACGCTGTGCAGCAGCGCCGTGCGGCGCAGCGTGCAGCTGGTGATCTGCACATCCGACACCTGGAAGCACATGCCGATCACGAAGGCGAAATACAGAAAATCCCAGTAATCGGGATGGATGGTGCCGGGAAATTCCAAGCCCTCGTGCTGCTTGCCGAAATCACCGTAGTACCCATGCGCATAGTGCAGCGCATACATGGTGTTCATGAACAACCATGACAGCACGATGCTGAGCGCGGCCACGGCCAGGGCCTGTGCGCCGCCACCCTTGGCCGCATGCAGTTCGGTGGACAACGCTACCAGCACCACCACCGATAGCGTGACGGCGACCCACAACGTACCGCGCCGCCCGGTATCCTGGCATTGCGCCTGCCTGGCCATGTGCTCGGCAGTGGCGCGATGAAACATGCGCGCCACCATGCTCAGATAGAGCAGCGCGCCGGCATCAAAGCCAAGCAGCAAGGCTGAAGCGGGTTTCGCGCCGGTCGTCAGCAGCGCAGCACAAACCGCCACGAACACGATGCTGGATATCGCCAGCCACGGACGCGCACGCACGAAGCGCACCGGCGCCCAGCGATGAAGCCTCGTGCGCTTTTCATGCAAGGTCGTATTCATGCGCGCAGATCGCCATAGGCCGGATGGCGTTCCATCCACACCTGCGCATAGCTGCACGCCGGCACCACTTTCCAGCCTTCGCGGCGCGCCGTATCGAGCGCGGTGCGCACCAGCTCGCTGGCGATGCCGCGTCCGCCAACCTGCTCGGGCACGCCGGTGTGGGTAATGGTCATCACTTGGCCATGCAGGTTGTAATCGAGCTCGCAGACATGGCCATCGACGGTGGTTTCAAACCGATGTGCTGCAGCGAGGTGCCGGATATCCAAAACCATGATGCGCTCCGCGGAAGTCGAAGGCGAAAGCATAGAATGCCGGCACTGCGACGGGGGAGATGCGCGGCATCAGGCAGCCACGACCTGCCCCGCCACCCGCTCGCGGCGCACCCGCACCGCCTTGGCCAGGCGATCGAGCACGTCCACGGTGGCATCCCAGCCGATGCAGCCGTCGGTAATGCTCTGCCCGTAGATGAGTTCGCAGCCCGGGGCCTGATCCTGGCGCCCGGCTACCAGGTGGCTTTCCACCATCACGCCATGGATGCGCGTTTCGCCGCCTTCGAGCTGTGCGGCGATGTCGGCCACCACGCGCGGCTGGTTTTCCGGCTGCTTGGCGCTGTTGGCATGGCTGGCATCGATCATCAGGCGTTCGGCGACGCCCGCTTTGGCCAGTGCGCTGCAGGCGCTGTCGACACTGGCGGCATCGTAGTTGGGCAGTTTGCCGCCGCGCAGAATCACGTGGCAATCCTCGTTGCCCGCCGTCGCGGCAATGGCCGTGCGCCCATGCTTGGTCACCGCCATGAAATGGTGCGGCCGCGCGGCCGCGAGCACGGCATCCACGGCAATTTTCACGTTGCCATCGGTGCCGTTCTTGAAGCCCACCGGACAGGACAGGCCGGAGGCGAGCTCGCGATGCGACTGGCTTTCGGTCGTGCGCGCGCCGATCGCGCCCCACGCCACCAGGTCGGCGATGTATTGCGGCGTGATCAGGTCGAGGAATTCGGTACCGGCCGGCAGGCCCAGCGCATTGATGTCGCACAGCAGGCGCCGTGCCAGGTGCAGGCCCTTGTCGATGTGATAACTCTCGTCCAGGTCCGGATCGTTGATCAGTCCTTTCCAACCTACCGTGGTGCGTGGTTTTTCGAAATACACGCGCATCACGATCTCCAGCGTATCGGCGTGCCGCGCGCGCTCGACGGCGAGGCGCCTGGCGTATTCCAGCGCGGCAGCCGGATCGTGGATCGAGCATGGGCCAATCACGACGGCAAGGCGATCGTCCTGGCCGTGCAGGATGCGGTGCAGCGCGTTGCGCGCGTCCGCTACGGTGGCGAGGGCCTCCTCGCTGGGCGTGCAATCCCGCATCACATCGGCGGGGGTGGGCACTTCCTTGATTTCGCGGATGCGAAGGTCGTCGGTACGGCTGGTCATGGCAATGTGTTCCTCAGTGATTTCCCGGCGACTGAATGAAAAAAGCCGCCAGGGTGGCTGGCGGCTTTTTGGAAAGTGGCTGATCTTGACTCGTTACGATCGCACACCATGCTCCGCCGCCGGCATCGGGTAGCCATACCAAAAGTAATAGCGGCTGGAGGTGGTGAGGATCATGGCGACCAGTGATACCACATCATTGCGGCGCTGCAAACTGAGGGAATGGACTATGGCCGGCCGCTACGATGCGGTACTGTCCCGCCGCCATCATCTTGTGGAGTTTTCCATGCCGCGTCCGCTCGCCTTCCTCGCCGCCGTCCTGCTCGCCCTGGGCGCCCTCGGCTCGCAGCCGGCCAGGGCCGACGACGTCCCGTCGATGGTGATCAAGGATGTGGTGGTGGGCACCGGCAACACCGCGCGCGACGATTCGGAGGTCCGCATCCAGTACACCGGCTGGCTGTACGACGCCAAGGCGCCCGACCACCATGGCGCGAAAATCGATAGTTCCTACGACAACGGCCGACCGCTCACCTTCTCCATCGGCGCGAACGAAGTCATCGAAGGCATGGAAAGCGGCGTGCGCGGCATGAAGGTGGGCGGCAAGCGCACCGTCATCGTTCCTTCCCGCATGGGTTACGGCCGGCGCGGCGCGGCGCCCGATGTGCCGGGCAACAGTGCGCTGGTGTTCGATATCGAACTGGTGGACGTTCGCTAAGCGTTGCGCAGGCGGGGATGAAATCCCGTTTTGTTGAGGTTCTCGATCCATGGATTTCCTCTCAGCCTACGGTGGCTTAGGAATCTTGGGCGGTAGGCGCCTGTGCCGAATGGCGGCATGATGGTCCGGCCATCACGTCGTACGTCCCCCCCGCCTGGAGGATTGCCCGATGAAGCGAATGCTGTGGTCGTTGATCGCCGCTGTTTTCACCCTGGTTCCAGCTGCCGCGTTTGCAGCACAGGGCTACACCGTAGCCACCGTGAACATGCTGGCCGGCCCGGACCCGCAATACCCGTTGATCTATACGCTCGATGCCGGCACGCCGGTGGACGTGCAAGGCTGCACCGACGGCTGGCAGTGGTGCGACGTGATCGCCGCCGGCAGCCGCGGCTGGATTGCCGGCCCGTATATCGAATACCTGTACAACGACCAGCCAGTGATCGTGACCGATTACGGCGCGCGCATCGGCATTCCGATCGTCACCTTTGCGATCGGCGCGTATTGGGGGCGTTACTACGTCAACCGGCCGTTCTATCGCGATCGCACCCGCTGGTATGGGCGACCCGTTCCCGTTCGACCCTATCCCGGCCCACGCCCGCCGATCCGGCCAATTCCCCGGCCACCGCACGACGGCAACCGGCCGGGTCCCGGCATACGCCCCCCGCCGAAGCCCGGTACGGGCGGACACGGTGGCAACTATGGGCCGCCGCCCCATGGCGGCAACCGCCCAGCACCATCGCCCACAGGCGGGCAAGGCGGAAATGTCGGCCCACGACCCGGTAGTAACGGCCAGCACGGTGGCAACGCCGGCACGCGGCCGGGCAATGGCCGCGGCCCGCAAAGCAATCGGCCGGCGCCGGCACCGCCGCCGCGCAATCCGTCTTCGCAGGGCAACAACGGCAACAACAACGGCGGCTGAGTTTTTATGACGCGGCCGGACCACTGGGCCTGCGTTCAAAAACTCGGCAACCCAGGTTGCGTCAGTTGCGGACGGTCGCCGGCAAGCGCCTGTGCCTTGCTTCGATACTTCTCCCACGCCGGCATCTGGCCCAGCGCGCGATACACGCAGGCTTCCGCCCACGCAGCTCGCCAATCCAGCTCGCTCCAGCTTGAAAGCCGGCCACTGATCGCCACTGCCTGATCGATGTTGCCCGCGCTCACCAGAGCCAGGGCGTACGATTGCCCGACACTGACGATAAGGTCAGGCACACCGAGCTTGTCCGCCACGGCCATGGCGAGCTTGAGCTGTTCGAACGCTTGCTGGCGGTTCCCTTCGCTCCATGCTCCCGCGGCCGTGGCGCGCATGACGTAAAGCGCAAGCCACTCATCCTGCTCCATCAACGGCGCGGCCCAGGCTTTCATGGCGGCAACCGCGCGCTGCACGTCATCGGCACGACCGGCGCGCAACAGGATGTTGATCTGGACAAGCCAGGCCTGCGCAACATTGCGCTTGTCATCGTCCTGCTTGAGCGCCGTGCCATCCATCGCCTTCCCTATCCACGCCAACGCTGCCTGGGTTTGTCCACGTTCCAACGCAAGCTTCGCCAGCAAAGCTTGCGTCGATGCGCGCTGTGCCGGATCGTCGCCTGGCTTGAATTGCCCAAGCAGTTGTTCGAGCACCGTACTCGCCTCGGCGGTGCGTCCGTTGTCGGCCAACGCGACGGCGCGCAGGATCACCAACGCATTGCGCACATAGTTGTCGCAAAACTGCATGTTCTTCTGTTCGAACGGCCAATACAGCTCGGTCGTCGCCAGTTCGTCGGGAAATTGCAGCAACATCTTGTGCGAATACGTCAGTCCTTGCAGCGGCATCGACAACAGCTCGCGCATGCCCATGCGCTGAAAATGCTCGTACGCCTGTTGCAGCAACGTCAGCGCCTGCGCGAATTGCCCGCGTTGCATCGCAATTTCAGCCATCGATACATCTACCTTCGACTGGCCCACGGTGTCGCCCGCCAAGGTGTAATTGACGCGGGCAAGGCCCAGGTCCATCGCCGCCCTGTCCAGCTTGGCGTCAAAGAACTCCAGATGCGATCGGTCGAGGTAGGCGGTCGCCAGGGACTCGACATCCTTCTGCCCTTGCAACAGGCGAAGCGCTTCGCTCAATGCCGTTTCGCCCTGTGCATACTGATGCTTGCGGTAATAGCTGTACCACAGGCTGGTCAGCACCTTGGCGCGCAGCACACGCTTGTCGGCGGGCAATTGCTTCAGCAGATCATTGAACGCCTGTTCGCAACGCTCAACCTCGCCCGCATTGCAATGGAAATCCGCTTCCGCGTAAGCAAACTCGGGCGTGCGGCGCAGATCGGGCGGCGCCTGGGCAATCAGCGATTGTGCAAGTTCCGGATGGCCGGCCAGCTGGGCCGCCTCGATGCGCAATAGATATTGCTGTTGCGTATCGCCGCCATGGCGTTCGGGGCCGGCGCCATAGCCGAGCTGCGCCAGCAGCAGATCGCCCGCCGCATGCGCCGCGTCAAGCACATCGGCGGACGAGGACTCCACCTGCCAGGCCTGCCCGTCGCGGCTTTTCGCATCCAGATGCACGTGCCAGGTATGGGCAACCAGCGTCACACGCGGACTGATGACCAGTGCGAACGACGCCAGGTCGGCGCGTCCTTTATCAGCCTGGTTCAGCAGATTGAGCACGTATTGGCTGTTTTCGGTAGGCACCTTCCCCGTGCGCAGCTGGTTGGAGATCAAATCCATCAGGCCGATCTGCAGCCACTTCCAATCGTCCGGGCCGTTCACCGTGGCGGGCAGCACGAGCGCGGAACGGTGATCGAATTGCAACGCGGACTGCGCAGCCTTGGCGCCGTGAAACTGCGTTCCCCAATACATCGTCGCCAGCGCAACCGTAAACAGCAAAGCCGCCAGCAACGCGGGACGCACCCGCTTCGCACGTTGCGCCGAACCGTTGCTCTCAGCAATGGCAGGCGCTGCAACCCTCGGCTGGGCTTGCGTTGAAGGCAGCGCAGAAGCCTGCACGACTACCGATGTATCCAGCATCCAGCGATAGCCCACGCGCGGTACCGTCTTGATGCAGGATTGCTCGTTGCCCGCATCAACCATCGCGCGCCGCAAGCGCACGATGGTTTGCGCAAGCAGGTTGTCGCTGACGTCGGCGCGTCCCCACACGGCGGAAATCAGCTCGTCCTTGCCGACCGGACGCGCCCGGTTCTCGATCAAATACACCAGGCAATCGAATGCACTGGCCGGCAAGGAGACCGGCGCACCGTTGCGAGTCAATTCCCGTGCAAGAGGATCAAGGCGGCAATCGTCAAAGCAATAAACTGGATTCCCCATGCGGAAATTTTATCATCCAGGTTTGTGTAGCCGTTATTTCAAACAGTCAGGATGCGCACTGCGTAAAGTTTTGCTTGCCTGGCAAATAACGCAACAGCGGTCGGCAGATATCGCAATGTCGATTGCGTTCGACGTGCCTGTCACTTGCTTTGCTTTGCCTGCGAATCTTTTTTGCGTGCTCGGACGTCCTGATCTCATCACACGTGGCCAGCCCCATCCCATTCTGGTTTGCGTTCTGGCGTATGCGCCGGAACGACACGCGAAGACACATGTAGAGTGAGCGGATGCGAACCCCGACAGCCCTTCCTTGGGCGCCGCGTCAGGCTTCGCCTCCATCTACGTTTAGGAGCTGCAGGACAGCATCGAACAACCTGCACGATGCTTCGCCCACTCCGGCCGCTTCTGCGCAAACGGCCCGCGGCCCGGCTGTTCCTCGTACGGATGCCGCAATACATCGAGCAGCGAATGAATGCCTTCGTAATCACCCTGCATGGCGCGATCGATCGCTTCCTGCGCCAGATAATTGCGCAGCACATAGCAGGGGTTGGCAGTGTTCATGCACTGCGCGCGCTGTTCCGGTGCCCACGCATCTTCTCGCGCACGCCTGGCGTAGTCGTCGAGCCAGCGCAGGAAATCAGCTTCCACCGCGTCGTGGTTGGCATCGTCGTAGAACGCATGCCGCAATGGCTGCAGTTGCGGCGTGTGGAGATCGACATGGCTGAGCGCACGGAAGAACAACGTCATGTCCACTTCTGCTTGATGCATCAGCTGCTGCAGCGTTTCCATGCGTGTGACGTCGTCGTCGCGGCACGCCATCAGCCCGAGCTTGGCGGCGATATCCCGGCGTGTCTGCAAGCTGTATTCGGCCACGTAGCGATCCAGGCCTGCCTGCAAGGGTGCGATGTCACCGAACAACGGCGCAATCGCTGCGGCGAGACGGCTGAGATTCCACCACGCCACGTTCGGCTGCTGGCCGAAGCGATAGCGGCGGCGCATGGCATCAGTGGTGTTGGGCGTCCAGTCCGGATCGAAATCGTCGACCCAGCCGTAGGGACCGTAATCGATGGTGAGACCGAGTATCGACATGTTGTCGGTATTCATCACGCCATGCACGAAACCCACGCGCATCCAGTGCGCGACCATCGTTGCCGTGCGCGCGCACACCTCGGCAAACCAGTCGGCGTACAAGGTTTCGCCCTCGCCGTGCAGATGCGGGAAATCCCTGCGGATCGTGAAGTCGACCAGCTGGCGCAGCAGCTCGATCTCGCCGCGCGACGCCGGCAGCTCGAAATGCCCGAAGCGAATGAACGACGGCGCCACGCGGCAGACGATCGCGCCGGGTTCGTCCTGCGGGTGGCCGTCGTAGAACATGTCGCGCTCCACCATGTCGCCCGTCACCACCAGGCTGAGTGCGCGCGTGGTAGGCGCGCCGAGATGATGCATGGCTTCGCTGCAAAGGAATTCACGGATCGACGAGCGCAATACCGCGCGTCCGTCTGCTCCGCGCGAATATGGCGTGCTGCCTGCGCCTTTGAGTTGCAGTTCCCAGCGCCTGCCTTGCGTCGCTACGACTTCGCCCAAGGAAATGGCGCGTCCGTCGCCGAGTTGTCCCGCCCACACGCCAAACTGGTGCCCGCCGTAATTGGAGGCCCACGGCTGCATGCCTTCGAGCATGCCGTTGCCGCCGAACACTTGCGCGAAGAACGGGCTGGCGATGTCAGCCTCCGAGAAGCCCAGCTCCGTCGCCATCTCCGGCGACCAGGCGACGGTGCGCGGTGCCGACACGGGGCTCGGATCGACATGGGAGTACAAGGCACCCGCGACCTGGCGCGCGCCACGGCCACGGTCGGGATCGCCCGGCAATTCACGGATGAAAGCGTTATCGAAGTTGAGTGGCGTAAGCATCATGTAAGTGTATATCCGGCCGTGACCAAGCTTGTGCAAGGCAACAAAATTGCGAGCAACTGCACGTTCTTCACATCACCTATACATGCGCGGTTAAAGCTTGGTACAGTTTGCCCGCGGCTACGCAGGGGTAGCCGGTGGAGTAAAAAAACTATGCACATGCTTCTTGCTCGTTCCGCCCTCGTACGCGGAATGCAGCTGGTAGCAGGGATGCTTTCAAACCACGCACAGGACAATCACAAGCACGCCGTCGGCGACGCGCTTGCGGAGCTCAAGCTGGTTTCCTGGACCTCCAACGCACGGTCGCGGCGCGAAGACGAGCTGGCCCGCATTCACGAGATGCAAGCCAAGCCTTAAGGCAACACTGAATAAGTATCCGCCGTCGTCACCAGCCCTGTCTGTTCGCAGGCCACAGGGTCGGCGCCGAAGGCAGACTGGCGCATCGTCGAGACGGGGACCTGCGGCATGCGGACAGACAGGGCTGGCCCCAACAGGTTGAATTCAAAGTGATGGGGTGATGTCTGGAAGGCCCGCAGGCTGCGCCGCGCGGCTTGGCAAGACGGCCAGTCTTCCCGGCGCCACGCAACACACCCTGCGAGCCTTCCAGACATCATGACGACGGCGATACTTATTCAGTGTTGCCTTAGATGACAGTCCCGGCAGCTCATGCGGCTGCCGGTTCGAAGATGCGCTCGATGTCATCCGCACCAAGCTGGCGCCATGCACCCGGCGGCAAGCTTTCCAACTGCAATTGCCCCACTGTCGTGCGCTGCAAGGCTTCGACGTGGTTGCCAGTGGCGGCGAACATCCGGCGCACCTGGTGGTAACGCCCTTCGGTAATCGACAGCCGCACATGCCGCGGCGCCAGCACGTCCAGTTTTGCCGGCAACAAGGGCGTGGTTTCCGCTTCCAGCATCAGCGTGCCGCTGGCGAATAACGCCTGTTCGTCGCCGCGCAGATCCTGCGCCAGCGTGGCTTCATACACCTTGGTGATGTTCGCGCGCGGCGAGATGATCCGGTGCAACAGCGCGCCGTCGTCCGTGATGAGCAGCAAGCCCGAGGTGTCGCGATCCAGCCGGCCAACCGTGGAAAGCGCAGGACTGCGCTGGCGATAACGCGGCGGCAGCAGGTCGTACACCACGCGGCCCGGATCCTTGCGCGAGCACGTCACGCCAAGCGGTTTGTGCAGCATCAGCAGGATGCCGGCCGGCGGATCGAGCGGTTCGCCATCGATGCGGATCTGCGCGTGCCCCGCCTTGTCATCAGCGTACAGCACCTCGCCATCGGGACTGGTGATGCGTCCCTCGCGGAACATCCATGCGACATCTTTGCGGCTGCCATAGCCTAGATTGGCGATCAGCTTGACCAGCCTCATATGCGTACACCTTCAATCACTTTGAAACCATCCTGCGTGGCCACGTTGCGCACATGTTCGAAGTGCGTCGCGAGCGTTGCTTCGTAGGGCAGGTGCCGGTTGGCCACCAGCCACAAGCGTCCGTGCGGCAGCAGCGCATGTGCGGCCTGCGTGATAAAGGCACGGCCCAGGTCCGGCAAGTCCGCCCTGCCCTGGTGGAACGGCGGATTGCACACCACGGCGTCGTAGCGCCGCTCGACGCCCTGCGTCACGTCGTACCAATACAGCTCGAAGGCAAGCTCGCGTGGGTGCTCGCGCAGGGCGCGTTCGAGATTCAGCCGCGCGGGCTCCAGCGCGCGCGCTTCGGCCTCGTAGAGATCCAATGCGGTGACGTGTGGGCAACGCGCGACGATCTGCGTGGCGAGATAGCCGTAGCCCGCGCCGAAGTCGGCGACGCGGCCGTGCAAGTCTTCCGGCAGATGTTCCGCGAGCAAGGCCGAGGCGGTATCCACGCGATCCCAGGCGAACAGGCCGGGGCGGCTGATGTAACCGGCGGTGTTTGCGCACGGGCGATCCAAATCCAACCACGCGTCGAGCAGCGCTTCATCGCGAGAAGTGTTGGACGTGCCCCAGAACACGCGGCATTTGTGCTTGGACAGATGGCTCACGCCACCGAGCAGGGCCGCGAGGTCGGCCTGCGCGGATTTCGCGCCCTCCGCATTCGGCACGCACGCCACCACCACGCCACCGCCTTCGGCATGACGCGCCGCCTTGGCGAACCAGGCACGCGCTTCGTCGCGCTGCCGCGGCGGTAACACCAGCACCAGCTTGAAGCGCGCCTCGGTATCGGCCTCGCCTACTTTGTAGCCGCTGCGTACCAGCGCATCGGCAAATGGCCTGAAGCCTTGTTCGCACAGCCAGGTCCGTTGCGCGACTTCACGCAGGCGCAAACCGTCGCGCGCGCGCAGGAACAGCACGTTGCCGTCGGCAGGCAGCTGCAGCAAGCCATCCGAAAAAGGCAGGAAGAGCGCATCGAGCGCCGCTTCAGGCGCGGAGGCATGGAAGCCGGGCGTGGTCAAACGGAGTGTCCGGTGGAAATGAGGCGCGTAGTTTAATGCGCGCACATCGAAGCGCCCGGATGCGCTAACCGTCGCCATCGACCTGCTCCCTCTCCCCGCAGGGGGAGAGGGAGCAAAAACTCAGCTATTGCGCCCCAAGCGCGCAATCCACCGATACATCGCAAACGTCACCGCCACAAAGGCGATGGTGCCGATCCACACCGAGGCGTTCTCGAAGCTGTCGCCCACCAGTGCGAGCGGCGCTGGCTTGCCGGAGAACACCACAATGGCCGCCACCACCACGCCGATGATGCTTTCGCCCACGATCAGGCCGGAGGCGAGCAACACGCCGAGCTGCTTGGTGGCTTCGGCCTTCGGCGTGCGATCGGCGCGCTTGTCGAAATACCAGCCGACGATGGCGCCGACCACGATCATCAAGGTGGTGGACGTCGGCAGATACATGCCCAGACCGACGGCGAGCGGCGGCAGGCGCACGGATTTGGTCGTGCCCGCGAGAATCGCATCCAGCACGATCAGGCCCGCACCGATGACGGCACCGATGATGATCAGGCTCCAGTCGATATTGTTCTGGATCACGCCCTGCGCCAGCGCCGAGATCAAGCCGGCCTGCGGCGCCGGCAATGCATGCGCGGGATTCACGCCCGGCGCGCCGAGGAAGCCATAGGCTTCGTTCAGCAGTCCCAGCACCGGCGGAATCACCACCGCGCCGGCGATCACGCCGATCACCAGCGCCACCTGCTGGCGCCACGGCGTGGCGTTCACCAGCTGGCCGGTCTTCAGATCCTGCAGGTTGTTGTTGGCGATCGCCGCCACGGCGAACACCACCGAGGTAATGAACAACGCAAAGGCCACCAGCGCCTTGCCCGAATCGACCGGCAGGTCGGACTTCACGCCCGCCACCAGCAGCAGCGCCGCGATGATCACCACCAGGATGCCGATGCCGGAGAGAGGACTGTTGGACGAACCGATCAGGCCCGCCATGTAACCGCACACGGTGGACACCAGGAAGCTCAGGATCAGCACGAACAGCACGCCGCCGATCACCAGCAGCGTGGTGTGCGAAGCCAGTCCGCTGACCACGCTGAAGTGTCCCAGCAGATACGCCACCGGGATCATGCACAACAGCACGATCACGCCGACGATGCCGATCGGCATGTCGCGCTCGGTCAGCGGCAGCGTGTCGCCCTTGCCCGCCTTGCGCACGCGCGAGGCGGCCATCGCCGAGGCGAGGCCGCTGACCACCGGCTTGACCAGCTTGAGCAAGGTCCAGATGGCGGCCACGCCGATCGTGCCGGCGCCGACGAAGCGCACGTATTTGCTCCAGATGCCTTGCGCGACATCCGCGACGTCACCTGCAGCCGGATGCAGCAGGCTGAAATGCGGCACCGCCCAGCCCCAGCTGATGATGGCGCCGACCAGCATCGCGATGCCCACCCACAGGCCGACCAGGTGCCCCACCGCAAACAGCGCGAACGAGAGCGAAAAGTCGTAGCCGCTGGATGCGCCGCGATCGCCGATGCGGAAGTATTGCGCAAGATCCGAGGCGAACAGCTTGGTCTGCACCACCACGTAGAACAGCGCCGAGACGACCGAGCCGACCACCACCGCCTTGAGGCCCGCGCTGCCGCCTTCCACCGCAGCCGAATCGGAGGCTTCCACCTCTTCGCCGGAACCCACCTTCAACACCTCGGCGCAGGCCACGCCTTCCGGATACGGCAGGTCCGAATCGGTGACCAGCGCGCGGCGCAGCGGGATCGTATACATCACGCCGAGAATGCCGCCCGCCGCGCAGATGCCGAATGACACCCAGAACGGAAAGCCGGTCCACCAGCCCACGATGATCAGGCCCGGCAGCACGAAGATGATCGACGAAAGCGTGCCGGCCGCCGAGGCGACGGTCTGCACGATGTTGTTTTCCTGGATCGTCGCGTCCTTCATCGCGCGCAGGATGGCCATCGAGATCACCGCCGCGGGAATCGAGGTGGCGAAGGTCAGGCCGGCCTTGAGGCCGAAGAACACGTTGGCCGCCGTGAACACCAGCGTGATCACAATGCCGATGATCAGGCCGCGTACGGTCAGTTCGGCGCGTTCCGCACCGGGTCGGGGTACTGCATTCACGGGTGGTCTCCCCAGGATGTCCAGCGCGGAAGATTAGCGTGGATCGCTCTGAGGTTGTTGCCGCGCTGCAGTGCGTTGCTCCCCTCTCCCATCGGGAGAGGGGCTGGAGGTGAGGGCTCGGGCGAAGCGCCATGCCAACTCATCGCAAGCCTTCATCTATTGCACGCTGATCGTACCCTCGCCCCCCTCCCCATCGGAGAAGGGCATGCTCTACTCGGCGATTCAACGCGCCACTTTGCGAATGTCCCCACGCATCTGCGCGGCGATATCTTCCGCGCCGTCGGCCAGCAGCTTGGGCAATGCCTGCGCATACGCCTGATCACCCACGCCACCCGCCACCGATGCGGACGGCTGCGTCTTGTAGTCGTGATCGGTCTCAAAACCATGCGCCCACAGCGAGCAATGCAAGCCCAGCTCCATCGCGACGTTGCCGGGCGACTTGTCTTCATGGACGCGCAGGCTGGTGGTCAGCCCGTTGCAGGTCACCACCAGGTCCTGCACATAGTTGGCGGCCAGCTGTGCGCCAAGCTGCGATTGCACGGCTGTCGCCAGATCCGGCGACGGTTCCAGCGTAAGTTTGTGGTCCAGTCCACGCACTTCGAGCTTGTCCGCGCCGCCGGTCACGGTGAGCCAAGGCGTCGTGCCCGGCTTCACCAGATCGCTGAGCGGTGCGGCTTGGTGCACATTCTGCCCGCCGCAAGCAGCCAGCAGCGCCGTGGTGGCAAGCACCAGAAAACGTTTCATATGTAACCCCTGTGTCCCCAAAATCAGCGCCGAATTTAATGCAGCGCAGCAACTGCTTCAATCTTTAGTCGCCCAGAACCGTGACCCATGCCTTTGGGCACAATGCCGCAGGCGCGTGCTTGGCTACCCTTGCCGGATTTCATGCACTTGAAGGAAGCCTCGTGCGCAAGACCCTGCCATCCGCCCTGCTCGCCGCGCTGCTCGTTGCCGTGGTGCCTATCGTTCATGCCGCCGACGATGCCAAGGCTGCATCCACCCAAGATGGCGCCGATGCGTTCCATCTGCCGCCACTGCCGGCCGATGCGCACGTGGGCCAGTCCGTCGACGTCGACGGACGTACGCTGAAATACACCGTCACCGTCGGCAAGCTGCCGGTGCGCGACGAGAAAGGCACGATCACCGGGCAGGTGGTGTTCACCGCTTACACGATGCCAGGCAAGCATCGACCGGTGACCTTTGCCCTCAATGGTGGTCCGGGCGCTTCGTCGGTCTACCTCAATTTCGGCGCGATCGGCCCCAAGCGGGTGAATTTCGGCGTGGACGGCGCCAACCCTTCCGATCCTGCCGTGCTGCATGACAATCCCGGCACCTGGCTCGGCTTCACCGACCTGGTCTTCATCGATCCGATCGGCACCGGCTACAGCCGCGCGCTGGTGCCGCAGGACAAGGCCA
This sequence comes from Dyella sp., assembly GCF_036746095.1. Lineage (NCBI taxonomy): Bacteria > Pseudomonadati > Pseudomonadota > Gammaproteobacteria > Lysobacterales > Rhodanobacteraceae > Dyella > Dyella sp. The sequence goes on along the minus strand of NZ_DAIOEU010000007.1, from coordinate 75,371 downwards.
CCAAGCTGTTCTACAGCACCGACAGCGACATCACCTATCTCTCGCGCATCATCTACGACTGGCTGGTGAAGAACGGCCGCATGGAATCGCGCAAATACCTGGTGGGCGAAAGCTACGGCGGCTTCCGTGGGCCGCGCATCACCGAATACCTGCAGACCCAGCTGGGCGTGGCGATGAACGGCGTGGTGCTGCTGTCGCCGTACCTCGACGCTGCCGCGTCCGACAACGACAACGTGTCGCCGCTGCCGTGGATGCTCACCCTGCCCTCCATCGCCGCCGCGCATCTGGAGCGCGAGCACCGGCTGACCGCCGATGCGATGGCACCGATCATCGACTACACGCGCGGTGATTACGCCGTCACCCTGATGCGGGGCCACACCGACCCGGCCGCCACCGACGCGATGATCAAGAAGGTGACCGAACTCACCGGCCTCGATCCGGTGTTCGTCAAACGTTCCGGTGGACGCATCGAAACGCAGGCTTACCTACGCGAGGTGTATCGCAGCGAAGGCAAGCTCGGCAGCCGCTACGACTCCAACGTCACCGCATGGGACCCGTTCCCGTATGCGCCGCACCAGGTGGGCGGCGACCCGATCCTCAACGGCATCATCGCGCCGACCACCACCGCGATGGTCAACTTCGTCACGCAAACCGTGGGCTGGAAATACGACGGCCGCTACAGCGCGCTGAGCTATGACGTGAACAAGGCCTGGCACGACGACGATGACGCCAACGAAGGCTCGGTGAAACAGCTGCGCGAAGCCGTCGCCAACGATCCCAACCTGCGCGTGCTGATTGCACACGGCTGGGACGATCTGTCCTGTCCCTTCATGGCTTCCGTGCTGATCGTGGACCAGATGCCGGACATGGGCGATCCCACGCGCGTACAGGTCAAGGAATATCCCGGCGGCCACATGTTCTACACGCGGCCGAGCAGCCAGGCGGCGTTCCTGCAAGACGTCAAGGCGATGTACGGCGCGCGCTGATCAGCGTGTTTCCGGGTCCACGCCTGGGTGACGCTCACGCCATGCTGCCAAAGCATGGCGATAGTGCTGCCGCGCTTCCTCATACAAGTCGAAGATGCAGGGATCGCAACCGTTGCCGCAGCAATCGCCGGCATCGGGCTCGATCGGTGGGCGCGGTGGCGGATCGTCGTGCAGGATATTTTCGGTTGGGGAAGATGTGTCGTTCATGTGCAAGCGGAAATCAGACATCATCAACATGGTAGCCCGCCGCCGTGGCATCAAGCGCAGCGGTGAATCGTCGTTTTCATAGAGGGAATGCACCGATGCATCACGTTCCATTTCGCCCAGGCCGCTGGATGGCCGCGCTTGCGCTGTCGTTGCTATGTGCAGCGAACAGCGCTGCCGCGGCAGGCACTTCACCGTACCGCGTCGTCGGCTACGCCACCGGCTGGGAACCGGCGCAGACCAAGGACGTCGGCAAGATCGACACGCTGATCTTCGCCTTTGCGCAGTTCAAGGATGGCCGCGTCAGCCTTGATGACAAGCATGCGGCGGGCTTGCAGAAGCTGCTCGCGCTCAAGGCCGACAACCCCAAGCTCAAGGTGGACGTGTCGGTAGGCGGCTGGACCACCGGCGGCTTTTCCGAAGCCGCCAGCACGGCCGAAGGGCGCCAGCTGTTCGCCGACACCGCCGCGCACATGCTCTCCAGCCAGCATGCCGATGGCCTCGACGTGGATTGGGAATATCCCGGCCACCACGAGTCGGGCATCAAATCCAGCCCCGACGATAAGGCCAACTTCACCTTGCTGCTGAAAGCCGTCCGCGACAGCCTCGACCGCATCGGTAAAACGGATGGCAAGCACTACACCCTGAGCGTGGCGATTGCCGATGGCCCGTTCGTCAGCGACATCGACATTCCAGCGATCAATCCATTGCTGGATTGGTTCAACTTGATGACCTACGACTTCGTCAACGCGAACACGCCAACGACAGGTCATCACACCGGCCTGCACGCCTCGCCGCTGATTCAGGGCGACGGCCGCACCACCGACCGCGCCGCGCAGCAGTTCCTTGCCGCCGGCGTGCCGCCGCAGAAATTGCTGATTGGCGCAGCGATGTATGGCCGCGAATTCGCGGACGTGAAACCCGAGCACGATGGCCTGTATCAGACCTACGGGCATTTCCAGGACATGGTTCCGTGGCCGGTGTTGAAGCAGCACTTCATCGACAAGCAAGGCTACGTGCGCCACTGGGACAAGGTTGCGCAGGCGCCGTGGCTATGGAACGCGAAGACGCGCAGCTTCATTACTTATGACGATCCGCAGTCGATGGCGGCGAAGGCGGCTTACGTGAAAGCGGAGCATCTGGGCGGGATCATGTATTGGGAGCAGACGACGGATCCGACGGATGAATTGCTGGATGCGATTTGGAAAGGATTGAGTCGCTAAAACATGCTTCAATGGCCGTCATTCCCGCGAAAGCGCACTGCTGTCCGGAGAAATTTTCTCCCGTCCTTGCAGGAAAGCTAAAACAACGTCATTCCAGCGAAAGCTGGAATCCAGCGACTTGAAAATCTGCAAAGGCACTGGATTCCAGCTTTCGCTGGAATGACGAGCTGTGGCACTGAATTTCCATGGAGAATTTTCGACGCTGGGTGCCATGCCCGCGCATTTCTGGAGAACTTCATTTTGCCCGGACAGTAGTGCGCTTTCGCGGGGATGACGGCCATGTGGTTATCCGATGAACATCAACCCGGCTTGCGGAACCGATACATGAATTGATCCGTATGCCCCTGGATCGATTTGTCGAACACCTTGATCGTATGCGGATCATTCGGATTGCGCAGCGCACCGCTTTCGCCGGCAAACACGAAACCCGCCGATTCCACCTGCTTCTTCACGATCGCCGGATCGATGCGATGCAAGGTATCCGTATCCGCCATGCCTGATCCCGCCGGCGCCACGTGATCGATCACGATGAACAAGCCACCGGGCTTGAGCGCGTTGTAGACCTGCTTGTCGAATGCCACCATATCCACCTTACCCATGAACTTGTCCGGGTAATCGTGATAGTTCTGCGAGGTGAACACGATATCCACCGGCTCGGGCACGCTCAGCTGCGCGGCTGGCTGCTTGAGTATGCTCACGTTCGAATAATGTGGATCGGCCACCAGCTTCTGGAATGGCGGGAATTCGTCACCATCGACCTTGACGTACTCATCGGGCCAGAGCGCGTAGACATGGCCTTTCGCGCCAACGATATTGCTGAACACGCGCGTGAAATAACCGCTGCCGGGGATCAGTTCCAATACTTTTTCGCCCGGTTTCACTTCGCTGAAAACCATCACGTCAGTGATCTTGCGGCGCGCATCGTTGCTGGTGTCCTGCCCGCGTGCCGGATCGGCCACCGCGGCACGAACATAGGGCGGTACGTACTGCAGAGCATGCATATGATTCGCTTGCGGTGTCTGTGCCAGCAGGGTAGCCCCTGGCACAGCCAATGCCGCAAGCAGTACAACGGATATCGAACGCATGACGATCTCCTGAGGGTTGGGAAGCCCGTGGATTGTGCTCCCCGCTCACAAGTGCCGCCTAGGTGACTTGTGGCCCATTCGCTGGGCCAGGGATGCATGCCGGGCGGGTGGAACAGATCAGAGTATCCCTAGCCAGACAATCCCCAAGTCCCAAGAACCTGATAATCGCCCTTCCCCACTACGTTATGCACCAGCACGAAGCGGTCGACCTGCCAAACCAGGCGCGGTACCGGCGTCGCTTGCGGCAGTGCGTGCCGGGCATAGGCCAGGGTGACGTGCGGCGTGAACTGGCGTTCGTTGCGTAGCCGCAAACCTGTCTCGACAAGTGTTGCGTGCATGTTCCGCCGCAATGCCAGCAACGGCTCCGGCACCTGCGAACCACGCAGCACGCAAGGCGGCTCGCGGCCGCGGAAGCTGTCGACATAATCCAAGGCCCACGCAAACGGTGCTGCACGCACGCCATGGGCCGCGGCACTCGCCTTCGCCACCGCCTCATCCGTCAGCACCGGAAAATCACCGAGAAAATTCAGGGTGGCATGGAACCGCTCGGGCCGTACCCAACGCGCGCGCAACTCGGGATGCTGTTGCTGCACCCATGCGGCGACATGATTGATTTCATGACGCGTAACGGCATCCGGCATCAGTGCAAAGAACAGACGATGTGTTTCGCTACGCGCGGCAACCTGGGGCGCAGAGGGTTCGATCCTGCTCATCCGTCCAGGGTAACGCATTCGTCATGCAGGCATGCACTACGATGCCCAGCGACTCATCACGGACAAATCACCATGCCCAAGGCACCTGCCATCGCCGCCTACCATGCTCAACCATTGCACGGTCGTGCCGTGTTGGTCACGGGCGGCGCGCAGGGCATCGGCCGCGGCATTGCACAGGCCGTGCTCGGCGCGGGCGGCAGTGTGATGATCGGCGACCTGGATGCGGATGCCGGAAAAGCCTGTCTGCAGGAATGGCAAGCAGGTGATCGCGCCGCCTTCCGTCAACTGGACGTGTCGCGCGAGAGCAGCGTGCGCCATTGGATCAAGGCCGCGCTCGACCGCTTCGGACAACTCCACGGCCTGGTGAACAACGCCGGTATCGCCGATCCGCATCAAGGTCCCTTGCACGAATTGCCGCTGGAGACCTGGAACCGTTACCTCGCCACCAACCTCACCGGCGCCTTCCTGTGCAGCAAACATGCGTTGCCGGCGTTGCAAGCTGCCGGTGGCGCGATCATCCATATCGCCTCCACCCGCGCACTGCAATCCGAGCCGGATACCGAAGCCTACGCGGCCACCAAAGGCGGACTGGTCGCGCTCACGCATGCCATGGCCGTAAGCGCGGGACCGCAAGTACGCGTGAACGCGATCCTGCCCGGCTGGATCGCCACAGACGCCTGGAAGAAACCGTCAGAACGCCATGCACCCAAGCTGGGCAAGCGGGATCACGCACAGCATCCTGCCGGACGCGTGGGCACACCGGAAGACATCGGCGCCTTGGCCGTCTATCTGCTCGGCGATGCCGCGCGTTTCGTTACCGGCCAGCGTTTCGTCGTCGACGGCGGCATGACGATCAAGATGCAGTACGTTTAGTCACTCAACCCGTCACGCAGAAAGACGGGAAGATCGGTGGTCGGCGGCGGCACCGCGATGCCGTACATCATCATCGCCACGTGCCCGCGATGGTAGGTTGCATGGTTGACGACGTGCACAAGAATGTCGCCACGGCGCATCTCCCCTTCACCGCCCCCGATGAACGTGAATCGCACGATGTCATCGCACGCCTGCGTATCGAGCGTGTCGGCGTAGCGCACGTACCATTCGTCGATCTCCGCCTGGGCGGCACGCAACCCGGCGAATGATGGGCATTCCTCCGGATTGCGCGAGGTGTAACCGTGCGGCATGCCTTGCAGATGCGCGCTCCACACTTTGTCCATGCAGTAAGCGTGATGCAACGTGCGCAACAAGTTGCCGAACACGATCGGCTGCGTGGCCGTCAGCGACGCTTCGGGCACATCGGCCAGCGCCTGGAAAAGCAAGCGATCGGCCCATGCGCGGTAGCGGGTGAGCATCTGCAGATGACGAAGCTGAGGCATAAGTTTTCCTTGGTTTGATTGACGCCGATTCCGGCTCGCGGCGGAACAACAAATCCCGAACGATCCGCATCGCCATGGTTCATCTAAGCAAATGCTCACGTTTTCCGTTTAGCGGTGATTCGGAAAACAGCAAACTTGCACCCACACAAGGAGTTGCACGCTTCGTGCAGGCGGCACGCATGCGTATGCTGCTGAACCGCTGCGAACTTGTCACGTGTCGTGAAGGCAACGTGGCGATTCTTCCTGCGTTTTCTCTAGTACGGTGCAGACCCAGGAGGAAACGCCATGAAAACCACCAGCCTTACGCAGCAAGTTTCCGGGCGCACCTTGCTCGTGCGCGCGCTGGCGGGTCTGCTTGGCGCGATAGCCGCACTCGCGGCATTGCCACAAAAAGCCGAGGCCGGGGTATACATCGGCGTCGGCGTTTCCGTAGGCGTCCCGCCCCCGCCACTGCCTGTCTACGAGCAGCCGCCCATTCCCGGTCCCGGCTACATCTGGACCCCTGGTTATTGGGCTTGGGATGGCGCCGAGTATTACTGGGTGCCCGGCACCTGGGTGATCGCGCCGTTCTATGGTGCGCTGTGGACACCGGGCTATTGGGGCTGGAATGATGGCTTCTACGTCTTCCATCGCGGCTACTGGGGTTACCACGTGGGCTTCTACGGCGGCATCCATTACGGCTGCGGCTATACCGGCGTGGGCTATGCCGGCGGCTATTGGGGCCACGGCGGTTTTTATTACAACCGCAGCGTCAACCGCATCAACAACGTGCACATCACCCATGTCTATGACAAGACAGTGATCAACCACGTCAACCGCGTCAGCTACAACGGCGGCCGCGGCGGGGTGATGGCCCACGCCACGCCGCAAGAGGCTGCCTTCGCCCGCCACTCGCGCATGGGACCGATCGCCGCGCAGCAACGACAGATGACCCTGGCCAGCCATAACCCGGCGATGCGCGCCACGTTCAATCATGGCGACCCGCCGATCGCCGCCACGCAACGGCCCGGCGCTTTCAACAGTGCAGGCCTGACACCTGCTCGCGGCAGCCAATTCAGGCCATCGGCATTCAATGCGCAGCGCATGAACGACCATGTGGTACACGCACCGCCAACGGTGGGCAGCAATCCGGGCCTGCGTTCGGCCAACTTCGCGCCGCATGCGAATACGGCGGGCACGGCGAACGTGGCACGTCCAACAGGCCTCTACAGGAATGTCTATCGGCCTGGCGGCGTTACCGGTGTTGCACCTGCAAGCCATCCGGCTCGGCCGATCATGAACACCTATCGGGCACCGGCAACGGCTTACCGCGCGGCACCCGCTTTTCATGCGGCGCCCGCCTATCGCCCGCAGCCTCAATACCATGCGCCCGCCGCGCCGCAATACCGTGCGTATCGCCCTGCCCCCGCGCCACATCCGTCAGGTGGCGCATTCCACGGCGCCAGCGGTGGGCATGCGCCGCGCCGCGGATAACAGCACGGGTTCGATGGTCACATGAAAAGGCCCGGATATCCGGGCCTTGTCAAAACTCAACGTCACATATGCCGCTGCGACCTAGTGCCCTAGCTGCCCACCCGCCAGCAATGTGCGGATCATGCGCAACTTCGCCTTGAACTGCTCCTCGTTCGCCGGCCCCATTCGCACCATCAGCTTCTGGCCATTCGACAGCGCTTGCAACTGGGCGTCGACGAAATGGTAGTGCGCACCTGAGCGCACCACCGCAACCGGATCATGCACATCGGGTGCGGCCAGCATGTCATCGATCGCAACGACCAAACGGTCGTTGAAGTAGCCATGCGGATAACCCAGCTCCCGATAGGCTTCCTGAAACAGCGGGTAGTTGTGCTTGTACCAGGTCACCAGCATGTGCGGATCGACATCGTTCAACACCGTCATGTAGGTTGCATAACGTTCTGCATTGCGGGCGGTGATGACGGTGGCGCCGTTGGCCTGTTCCGTCAGCAGCGTGCCGCTTGGCGTGCGCAATGGCAGGATATTGGTGCTGCCCATGGCCTGGCGCGGCAATGCATCGACGGTTGCGACCACGCGCGAAATGATCTGGCTCTGCAGCAGCGAACCAAGCTTGCCGCCGTGGATCATGCCCTCGAGTGCCTCGCGCACGCTGGCGTCGCTATCCATCAGGGGCGGCAATGCGGCCGTGGATGCCGACGCCGGTCCTGCATTTGCTTCGGCAATCGGATGCTGGATGACCGACGATGCCCTGGCAGGTTGCTGAGCGGTTTGTGCTGGGGCCGGCGTTGCCAAAGGAGTGGGTGATGCCACCGGATGCATGGCGCACTGCACCAGATAAATACCCGCCGCCACCACGGCGAAGACGACAATGACGGCTGCGATCCAACCGCCGTACGAAGTCTGCTTGGGGACTCTACGATTCACGATACTGCCTGTTTCACGGAGGGGAGTGCCCATTGTGACAGGCATGCACGATATTCGTTCGGCATGAAACCCGCCGCTTCATGCTGCATCCATCAAGCGACGCGGAAACGTCCCTCCTTGGCGATCGTCGCGAGCGCATCGGTTTCGAGGGCAGCCTTGTCGTCGCGCCTTTTCGTTGGCGCGAGCACTGGCATGCCGAAGCTGTCATCGCGGTTGTAGGCCAGGCTGCTGGCGGCATACAGGTCTTCATAGCTGCTCAGTTTTTCGCGCAGCCATTCGCGCAATTGCGGGCCGAACAACTGTTCCACCTTGCTGTCCGCCGGCTGCGGCAGGCCACTCAACGCGGCCTGTTTCCAGGGTTCCGCCGTGGGATCGGCAATATGCTGATGGCAGGTCTGGTCAAGTTCGAGATCGGTCGGCAGCTCCAGGAATTTGCACAGCCGTTGCCACTCCACCGCCGGCTGCCGCACCAGATCTTCCAGGAAGACAAAATAATGATTGCGTACGCCGATGCAGGTGCGATGGATGTCCACCGCGCGATTCCAGCGGCGCGTCCACAACCGCAAGCCACCATTGAACGACGTGTTGTTGTAGCGCAGATGCGCATCCATGATCGAGGCCAGCACGTCCATGCCGGGGCGAATCACATGGATGAAACGCGCCTCCGGCAGGTAGCGTTCGATCTCGGGCAGATACAGCAAGTGATGCGGTGTTTTTTCGATCCACACGGCGCGTCCTGCGCGCTCGGCGAGTTGATCCAGTGTGGCGAAGAAACGCTTTACGCACGTGTCCACCAGCCACGGCGCGCGCGGCGATGCCTGGTCGTCACCCAGCAGCGAACGCTGCAATGCAGTGTATTGGCGCCTGCCATAACGGCGCGTCAGACCGAGGCGACGCGCGATATTGCGCCGGCGCGGTTGCGCGCCCTCATCGCCGAAGCGGTGGCCGAGACCGCCTAGCAAACGAGGAAAGAAATCGGTTTCCGGAAGGGTGAAAATTTGCGGATGCCGCGCCAGCATGGCCTGCACGATCGTGGTGCCCGAACGCGGACACCCAACAACAAACGTTCTTTGCATGAGCAGCTGACGCCCCCTGCTTATTTTTATTGGCTGCTGGAACCTGGACCCGTGCACCCATCAAAGCGAGCGGACACGTCAGGCTGCCGTAAGTTGACACAACTTACACATCCCTCCCCGCTCTGTCCACAAAAATACCTGTATTGCCTTAAGTCGAGCCCGGCCGCTTGCCGGCAACCACCGACCGGTGTGTTCCGTTCAACTGATTTCCCCTTGCGGCCGCCACTCCCTCCGACGGCGACGCGCACCCCAACGTGCGGAATGTCACGCGCGCGTGTTCGCCTGTTTCCCGCTGCAACACACCAGCGGCGACCTCGCCGCCGTGCCGGCCAGGCCTGTTTCCCCGGCCAGCACGGATTCCTCTACTCCTATCGCTACTTACCGATGTCCTTGAGGATTTCGTTGGTGTAACCCAGCTGGCCCACGCTCGGGTACGAGTTGCAGGTTGCCGAGGCCGAGCCGGCTGCACAGGGTGTGTCGCGATCCAGCGACCAGAAATGCACGCCGGCCAGACCGTTGGCGGTTGCGTAGTTGGTAATGGTGTCGATATCCGCCAGCGTAGTGATTTCGCCGGCCGCATCGTTCTGGCCGATCATCGGCGTCAGCTCGATGTGGCTGGCCGGGATGCCATAGCCGTGCTCAAGATTCACCACCGCCTGCACTGCTGATTGGCCCATTTCGCAGACACCATTTGCCACCACGCAGTTGGAGGGAATGGCGCCGCCGTAGTCCATCGTCATCAGGTTGATGGTGTAGTGATTGATCGCTGGGCTGGCCGACTGGATCGCCTGGATCACCCACTGCCCCAGTTGATTCACGCCGCCATAGCTGCCATCGGATGCGCCCAGCGTGGCCAGCGTGAAGGAGAAGCGCAGGTTCGGATACTGCGATTGCGCGGCCGCCACGTCTGCTACCAATTGCTGGATTTCCGCTTGCGATTGCCCGCCCTCGATATCGAAATCCACGCCGACCATTTGCGCGGTGTAGTACTTGGCAATAAAGCTTTCGAACGCGGACGGCGATCCACAGGTGAACACACCGTCCGCGCCACCGGTCGAGATGATGTAGTGCAAGCCTGCACTGGCCAGCGAATTGGCCGCACCCGGCGTGATGTTCGCCGAGATGAATTCCGCCGGCGTCACACCGGCCCAGCTTTCGCTACCGCATTCACCTGTCGCGAATGCGATGGAAATCGCCGGCAGTTGCGGCACGTCGTTGGAATACAAACTGCCGCTGCCGACGACCGGAATCAGCGAGCCGGTAACTTCCGTGGACATCGCATAGGTATTCCAGTTCATGTTGATGCTCATGTCCTTGTACGGACTGAACACGAAGCCGCCCGGTGCGGGGGTCGGAGTTGGCGTGGGTGTTGGTGTCGGAGTGGGTGTTGGTGTCGGCGTGGGAGTTGGGGTGGGTGTTGGCGAACCGTTGCAAGCCCCCAGCGACGTCCATGGCGCACCGCTGCCGGCGGCGCCATTGTTGGTGGCGGGGTTCTGGTTCTGCGTCCAGAAATTCGCCTTGTAGTTGACGCTGTTCTCGCTGACTTCCGCGCCGCCGTTGTAAGCGGTGGAAGCATTCCAGACTGGATCGCAGCCTGTGGGAGTCGGCGTCGGCGTCGGCGTCGGCGAACCACCGCACGAGCCTTGCGACGTCCACGGTTCGCCACTTCCTGCACCACCATTGCTGGTGGCCGGATCATTACCTTGCGTCCAGAAATTCGCGACGTAGTTGACGCCGTTCTCGCTGGCCTGGTTGCCAGCGACATACACATCGGTCGACACCCAGGGTGCTGCGCAGGTGGCTTGCGCATGCACGGTTTGCACGGGCGCCACGGTGAGCACGGTGGTGGAAAGCGCCGCGCAGATGGCGGTGCCCAATGAACTCATTGTCAAGGTGGACCACTTCGTTGATCTCTTCACTTGCATGGGACTGTCTCCACAATTGGATGAACCGTTACAGGTGAGAAATAGCGGCGTGGTGATGACCGCATTCCGGGCGGCCATGCGGGAGCGGACGCCGTCACGCATCCATGCACCGGTATTGCGTTGAACAGGGTCTGCGATCGCTCGCATCGACGCGGCGCGCCTCCGCCAATCCGCCTTCCGCGCTATAGCGTCCGCAGCGATCCGGCAAATACGCCGGATCGCTGCGGGGGATTTCCCTTGATGTCCCTGCTTGTTATTTGCCGAGATCCTTCAGGATCTCATTGGTGTATCCCAGCACTCCCACGCTGGGATACGAATTGCACGTGGCCGAAGCCGAACCCGCCGCGCACGGCGTGTCGCGATCCAGCGACCAGAAGTGCACGCCGGCCAGGCCGTTTGCGGTGGCGTAATTGGTGATGGCATCGATATCGGCCAGCGTGGTGATTTCGCCTTGCGAATCGTTCTGGCCGATCATCGGCGTCAGCTCGATGTGGCTGGCCGCGATGCCATAGGTGTGCTCCACATTGGTCGCCGCTTGAATCGCGGACTGCCCCATCTCGCACGCACCATTCACCACCACGCAGTTGGCCGCACTGGTGCCGCCGTAATCCATCGTCATCAGGTTGATGGTGTAGTGGTTGATCGCGGGGCTGGATGCCTTGACCGCCTGGATCACCCATTGCCCCAGTTGATTGACGCTGCCATAGCTGCCATCCGATGCACCCAGCGTTGCCACCGTGAAGGAGAAGCGCAGGTTCGGATACTGCGATTGTGCAGCGGCCACGTCGGCTACCAATTGCTGGATATCCGTCTGCGTCTGGCCGCCTTCGATGTCGAAGTCCACGCCGATCATGTGCGACGTGTAATACCTCGCGATGAAACTCTCGAAAGCCGATGGCGACGAGCAGGTAAACGTACCTGCCTGGCCACCGGTCGATACGATGTAGTTCAAGCCGGCGCTGTTGAGCGCATTGATATTGCCGGAAACGAAACCGGACGACGATACGCCGCCCCAGTTTTCACTGCCGCACGCGCCGGTAGCGAACGCCAGCGTAATCGCCGGCAGGTTGGGTTCGTAGCTGGAATACAGGCTGCCGCTGCCCACCACCGGGATCGTGGAACCGGTCACCGCGGTCTGCATGACGTTGGTATTCCAGTTGAGATTGATGGTGATGTCCTTATACGGACTGAACACGAAGCCGCCGGGTGCAGGCGTGGGTGTTGGTGTAGGGGTTGGAGTTGGAGTGGGTGTGGGTGTCGGGGTGGGCGTCGGGGTGGGCGTCGGCGTCGGAGTGGGGGTCGGCGTCGATGTGCACGAACCCTGCGACGTCCACGGCTGGCCGCTGCCCGGACCACCGTTGTTGGTGGCCGGGTCGTTGCCCTGCGTCCACCAGTTCGCCTTGTAATTGGTGCCGTTCTCGCTGGCCGTGTTGCCAGCGGTGTAAATGGTGCTTGCGCTCCACGGCGCGGCGCACGTGCTTTGGGCATGCACGGCTTGCACTGGCGCCACCGTCAGTACGGTGGTGGAAATCGCAGCACCCACGGCGGTGCTCAGCGAACTCAAGGCCAGGGTGGACCACTTCGTCGACTTCTTCTCAAGCATGTGACTGTCTCCAGACGGATGAACGGACAAGTGAAAAGACCATCGGCGATTCACGACCGCATTCCGGACGGCCATGGGGGACAGTCGCCAACCGCTTCCTGCGTAGCACCGCGTGTTGTCATGAAGCTGCAAAGTGGCGCGAGTATTGGCCTCGCATGACAACGTTGTCCAGTGCGATTGGCCGATTTGCCCACGCTAGAACGTGATTCCCATCGCAAAGGAAAAAATGTCATGTGAGCGCGCCATGCATTCACGCCGCATGCACATCGACATGCGCAAAACGCCGGAAACGCAGGTTTTTGCCGTTGCATTGCAACAGCCATGGCCGCGACACCGATGCGCGCCTCATCAATCGTCCTGGGCAAGCACATCCCGATCGGGCCAAAACAACGCGGCAGGATGAGCACGCAGGGCTCGGTTAGGTGCCGTGGAAAAAACCAGACATGCGTGACAACGATAGTCAGCATGCCTGGGTGTTCTCCGATGCAAAACACCGGCGCCATTGTCGAACCCGGGCAGCTACGCTCGTCGCATGGACAAGCCCTTCCCCACGGAGACATCAGCCATGAACGATCGCTTCCAGCGCATCTCGCCCTTCCTTTGGTTCAACGAGGAAGCCGAGCAAGCCGCGAACTATTACGTGTCGGTATTCGACAACGCACGCATCCTCGCCACTACTCGCTACAACATTGAAAGCGCCAGGGCCGCACGCCGCCCCGAAGGTTCAGTGATGACCGTGGCGTTTGAATTGGACGGCCAGCCATTTACCGCGCTCAATGGCGGCCCGGTGTTTACGTTCAGCCCCGCCATGTCGCTGGTGGTGAACTGCCGCACGCAGGCAGAGGTGGATCACTACTGGGATGCACTGTCGAAAGGCGGCGAGCCGGCCGCGCAGCAATGCGGCTGGCTGCAGGACCGCTTCGGCGTTTCCTGGCAGGTGGTACCGGTGCAATTGATCGAGCTGCTGACGTCTTGCAATCCGGAAAAAGCGCAGCGGGTGATGAAAGCCGTGCTGGCGATGAAGAAGCTGGAGCTGGATGTACTGCAGGAAGCTGCTGCGTAGGTTTCGCGCAAGACCCCATCCGAACGGCCAAACAGGGCGATGCCAGGCTTCACCCCAACCGGCGAGCAAGGCCGCGACGCACTGCGTTTTCCGATCAATGGGCAAGCATTGACCCGCTCCATGCATGACGCACCGCACCATGACGACCTATAATCGTCGCTGCCCTCCGGCTTTTGCTGTCTTTCCCACCATGGCTGATGCCTCACATTCTTCAGCGGCCCAGGAAGGCCGCCAGTCCGGCGTGCTGCTGGCGATTCTCAGCACCGTCGCGTTCACCTTCATGGCGTATCTGACCATCGGCCTGTCGCTGGCCGTGCTGCCCGGTTTCGTCAATACGAATCTCGGCTTCGGCGCGATGCTGGCGGGCCTGGCGATCAGCATTCAATACGTAGCCACCCTGCTCAGCCGGCCGCACGCCGGGCGCATGGCCGATGCCAAAGGCCCCAAGCGCACGGTGATGACCGGCCTCATGATGTGCGCTGCCAGCGGTGCGCTTTTGCTGCTGGCCGCGCTGGCCAGCCACGTGCCGTGGCTGAGTCTGGGCCTGATCTTCATCGCGCGCCTGGCCCTGGGTTGCGCGGAAAGCTGTGTCGGTACGGGCGCCATCGCCTGGGGCATGGGCCAGGTGGGACATCGCCATACCGCGCGCGTGATTTCGTGGAACGGTGTGGCGACCTACGGCGCGCTGGCGGCAGGCGCGCCGCTGGGCGTGCTGCTCGATCATCACTACGGTTTCGCCATCATCGGTGCAGCGACCTTGGTGCTGGCACTCGCCGCGTTGCCATTGGCGCAACTGAAGCGCGCCACTATCACCATCGCCGGCGAACGTGCATCGTTCCGGACGGTAGCCGCGCGCGTGGTGCCCTACGGCATCGGGCTGGCGCTCGGCTCGATCGGCTTCGGCTGCATCGCCACCTTCATCACGTTGTTTTACGCCGCGCACGGTTGGTCGAACGCTGCGCTGGCGCTGACGGTATTCGGCGTCGTGTTCGTGGGCGTGCGCTTCATCTTTGCGCGCACCATTCCGCGAGTGGGGGGTTACCGCGTTGCGATGGTGTCGCTGTCGGTGGAAGCCATCGGACTGATCGTGTTGTGCCTGGCCAACACCGCCGTGATGGCCGGCATCGGCGCGGCCATCGCCGGCCTCGGCTTTTCACTCGTATTCCCGGCGCTGGGCGTGGAAGCCGTGCACCGCGTGCCGGCGCATAGCAGCGGCTCCGCACTGGGCGTGTATTCGGTTTTCATGGACGTCGCCATGGCGCTTACCGGCCCGCTCGGCGGCTGGGCGGCCAGCGGCATGGGCTACAACGCCATCTATGGTTTTGCCGCGCTGGCGGCGATGGCTTCGGTCGTGCTTGCGCTGGTGTTGCAGATGCAGGCGATGAAGGAGCATGCACGGTCGCAAAGCCCATAGCTGCGGGATTGGGCTACACGCCCTGGAATGAAAAGCCCGGCATGCTCGTGGCGTCCGCTGCCGGATTTCATCCCCTTCGGCATCGATTCGAACGGCTCAGCCCACGTGCAACCAATGCACGTATACGCCGTTCGCCTTGTCCTCTTCACGGAACCCTTCGCGCCCTTCCGCGACCACACCCCAGACCGTGCGCATGCCGCCGGCGGCCATGCGATCCACGCGCACGTGTTCGCCTTGCGGAATCAGGAACATCGCTTCGAGCACCATCACGCGATCGGCTTCCCACACCAGCACTGCCTTGCGCGCCGCGCTGGCGCCCCAGCCGAGATGGATCTGCACATCCTGCGCGGGAAAACCCCCGCGATTGTCGAGCTTCCATTCCTCGGTTTTGCGCAATAGCGCTTCCAGGCGCGGATCGCTCCAGTCCACCTGCGTGTTCGACACCTTTGGCATGGATTTTATGTGGCTCATACCGCGTTATGTTTCCTGCAAGCGTCACGCCAGCAGCTTCCCGCTGCCGCATGCGGCAAGCCGGGTGAACGCTTTGAAAGGCTGATGTGCTCAAGCCGGTTATCGGCCTGCCATCGTCGTTTCTTTAGAACGACTCGTTGGGCTTGTTCAGCACCTGCAGCCAATACACATGGATGCCTTTGCGGCGATCCTCCTCGCGGTAACCCTCGCGACCATCCACCACCACGCCCCACAACGTGCGGATGCGATCACCCAGGTGCTTGTCCACCCGCACCTGCTCGCCTTGTGGAAGCGCGAAAGTGGCTTCCACCACCACCGCGCTATCGCGTTCCCACACCAGCGTGGCCGATCGGCCCACCGTACCGCCCCAGCCCAGATAGACCTGCACATGCTGGGAAGTGAAACCGCCACGGTTATCGATGCTCCAGCTTTCGCTGCGGCTTAGCAGCGAAACCAGCTGTGGATCGTCCCAGTTGACGGGGGTGTTGCGGGTCCAGGTGTCGGTCTTGCTCATAGCCATGCTTCCCCATCGAAGGCGGATTGACGAGGCGGCGATGCCGCGTGTCCGGTGTGGCATGCGAGATGTGAAAAAGCCGTGGAAATCCGGTCGTCGGCGGTTGACGCGGCAAAGCATACTGCTGCGGCCCATGGCATGGAGAAAGCGTGAAAAGCGAGGCGACAGCTGGCCTTCATATCGCCCGCCGGCCCCGGTTGGCACGAAAAATATCGCTGCGCCGCACCAATGTACCCATAAAAAACGCGCTGCGCCGCGACAGAACAGCACTGCGGCTGAATGCCGCGCTGCACGCTGATCTAAAGAAGGGTCCGCGCTAAGGTCGACTCACGGTTCGGTAGCAGCGTTCACAGCTCGGGGGAGTTGATGGCGAAGCAGAGAACACATCGTATTGAGCGGTTCATCCGGGTGCATTGGCCGGCCGGGGCGTTGCTTGGCGTGAGCGTTTACCTGGACGTTCACTACGGGCGCGGCCCGCATGGCGCCAGCTACATGACCTTGCTGTGGATGGCCCTGATCGCTTGCTGGTTCATGGCGTTCGCCACCTGTGTCGGCTATCGCAAGCGCATGCACCGCCTGATCGTGCGCGACCAACTGTCGGACCTGTGCCAGATCCACTGGCGTGTATTCGAGGAACGCGTGGCGCAGGCGTTCCGCTTTCGCGGCTACGCGGTAGAGTTCGCCGGCCGCACGGATGCGGATGATGGCCTCGATCTCATCCTGCATAAGCACAGCATGACCACCCTGGTGCAATGCCGCCACTGGAAACATCGCAACGTCGACGTGAAAGACGTGCGCGAGATGCATAACCTGATGAAGTACCACCACGCCTCTGCCGTGAAGATCGTTGCTTGCGGCGACTACACCGAGGAGGCGTGGAAATTCGTCACCGGCAAACCGTTCGAACTGATCTACGGCGAAACGCTGCTGGCCATGCTGAGCGACTCGCAGCTGCCGATCCATGCCGGCGTAGTGCCGTTCCGCGCACCGTCCTCGCCGCCGCCGATGCATCATCGGCCGCGTACGGCGGCGCAGACTTGATCAACGAAAACCGCGCGATGCGCGGTTTTTTCGTTTCACCTTGCGAGAAGTACGTCCTCTCCAGCTTGCATAGCGAGGGCCGCGGCTGAGTTATCCCTGCGTTTTTTTGCTCATCATCCGGATGAAGGCCGGAATGACGCCGTGCCCTGAAATAGCCCCGCCCCAACAGTGGGAGCACTGCGTCTTCTACTTTCGTGCCATCACGCCGCATCATGAAAAATAATCCCCAGCGTATGCCTATGCCCCGAACGAAGGCGGCTCACTCCATGCCGCATCATCACGCGATACACCCCGCGCGCACCCTGCACCGGCCGGTGGTGCACGGCAAACACCACCGCATCGCCCTGCTTTAGCGGCACCACTTCCGCCCGCGATTGCATGCGTGGCCGTTGCTCGGTCAGCACGAATTCTCCGCCGGTGAAATCCTTGCCTGGCTGTGAAAGCAGGATCGCCATCTGCAATGGAAACACGTGTTCGCCATACAGATCCTGATGCAGGCAGTTGTAATCGCCGGCCGCGTATTGCAGCAGCAACGGCGTCGGGCGGCCCTGGCCTGCCGCGTGGCAGCGCTCAAGGTATTGCGCGTGCGTAGCTGGATAACGCACGTCGATATTCATCGCCTGGTTCCAGCGATTGGCGATCGCGGCCAGCGGTGGATAGAAGCAGGTGCGAAGTTGCTGGATCAACGCAGGCAGCGGATAGGCGAAATACTTGTATTCGCCACTACCAAAACCGTGCCTGGCCATCACCACCTGGCTTCTGAAATGACGATCGTCGCCATACAGCGCAGTCAGCGCATGGCATGCGTCCGCCGGCAGCAATCCCGGCATATGGGCGGCGCCGTAACGGTCGAGGTCCTCGCCCAGGCGATGCCAATCAAGCTGATCCCGCTGATCGTTGCGTATCTGTGCAGCCCATTCGGCGTGATGGATTTTCATCGGCATCTCCCTCATGAAAACGGCATAAACTATCGCCTGTATCGATGCATGACACTCCGAATATTGCCAATGCACGCGCACGCAGCAAATCATTTTCACGCGGCACGTAAGGAGCAGCGCAAGCGATTCCCGCACCGCCGTTTTGGGTTTCACTCATGATTCATGTACAGATTACGTAAGCGGCACAAGTGCTTGCGTGTGAGTGCAGTGTCGAACCCCATAACGGTGCTTAATTGAACGGAAACGATACCGGCGCTCGCTCAGTATTCCGTTGCATGGCATGCGCTAGCTTCTCTCCACGCACTCCGCCAAGAGAGGAACACCCATGAAACACTATGTTCTGATGCGCAAGGCCGCAATGCATGGCAGGTCGCTCGCGCTCGGCGCTTGCGTGCTGACGGCCACGGCCTTGGCGTTCATAACGACGCCGGTGCAGGCCCAGGTATCGATCGGCGTCACCATCACGGCGGGGTCGCCGCCACCGCCCTTGCCGGTGTACGACCAACCGCCCATTCCGGATGACGGCTACATGTGGGTACCCGGTTATTGGGCATGGGATGGCGCCGAGTACTACTGGGTGCCAGGCACCTGGGTAACGGCACCATACACAGGCGCGTTGTGGACGCCGGCCTATTGGGCATGGAACGACGGCGTGTATGTCTTCCACGAAGGGTATTGGGGCCCGGAAGTGGGCTATTACGGCGGCATCGACTATGGCTACGGCTACACCGGCCGCGGTTACGAAGGCGGGCGCTGGGGGCCGCACGGTTTCTATTACAACCGCGCGGTCAACAACATCCGCAACGTGCACGTCACCAACGTGTACAACCAGACCGTGGTCAACAACATCACCGTCAAACGCGTGAGCTACAACGGCGGCAACGGTGGCGTCCGCGCTGCGCCGACTGCGCAGCAGATGGCTTATCAGCGCGCACAGCACTCGCCGCCGGTCGCCGCCCAGCGACAGCAGATGACGATGGCGAGGCAGAACCGTGCACTGCGTGCTTCGGAAAACCATGGGGCTCCGCCGATCGCGGCGACGGCGCGGCCGGCTGCCTTTACGGGAGCAGGCATCGTCGCAGCGCATGGCGCACGTGCAGCGGAAGCCGGTGCTTCGCACTTGACGCCGGGGGCACGTCCCGTTCCGGACGCACATCCGCAACCGGCGCAACGTCCAGGCCTGCCCTCCGAACATTTCGCGCCGCATTCGCGGCAAAACCCGAACGCCGAGCCCTTGCATGCACCGGTAACACCGAGCCGGCCGTTCGAACGGCCGGAGAACGTCGGGGCGCCACACATGCAACCGCATCCGGAAGCCGCGCCTGCGCCGCGCGCGGCACCACGCGAAGCGCCCGCTCCGCGTGAAGTGCCACACCAGGTGCCACCGCCGCGCGAAATGGCGCCGGAGCGCCTGCGTCCCGAACCTCAGCCGGCCTATCACCCTGCCCCGCCACCGGCACCGGCTTATCATCCGGCCCCGCGCCCCGAACAGGCGCCCCACCCCGCCGCGCCACCACGTCAGGCACCACCGCCGCATGAGAACAAGCACGAGGAACAACACCCGCCTGGTGGATAGGCCTTCCGCAACGACAAAGCCCTGGCCGCTTGCGCTGGTCAGGGCTTTTTTCTCGATCACTTCAAATCGTTACATCGTCTCGCGCGGTTTCGCGAGCAAGGCCAGCAAAGTCAGCACGGCTGCCGCAGACAAGTAATAACCCACGTATGCCAAGCCATAGGTCTTGGCCAGCCACGTGGCGACATACGGCGCCAACGAGGCACCAAAAATACCCGCCAGGTTGAACGCCAGCGATGCGCCCGTGTAACGCACGGCGGTGGGAAACATCTGCGCCAGCACCGTGCCCAGCGGCCCGTACGTGATGCCGACGATGCACATGCCCACCACCATGAACAGCATGCCGCTCTGCGCGAACAACGGTGCGTAGGCAATGCCGAAGACAAAGATCAGCACCGTCGCCAGCAACATGACGAAACGCCCGCCACGCCTGTCCGCCAGCCACGCCGAAAACGGAATGAACAACGCGAAGAACAATACCCCGACCATCTGCACGATCAGGAACGCTTCGCGCGAATAGCTCAGCCTGGACGTCGCCCAGCTCAACGCAAACACCGTCATCAAGTAGAAGATCACGAACGTCGCCAACGACACGAAGGTGCCTGCCACAAGCGCACCCGGGTGTTGCGTGAGCACGTTGAGCATCGGCACTTTCACCCGCTCATGCTTGGCCATCGCCTGCGCGAATGCCGGCGTTTCGGTCAAGCGCAGGCGCATCCACAGGCCGATCAGCACCAGCGCCGAACTGGCCAGGAACGGCACGCGCCATCCCCATGCGAAAAACGCCGCATCGCCCATTTTTTCCGTGATCCAGAGAAACAGGCCGGTTGCCGCAAGAAAGCCAAGCGGCGCACCGAGCTGCGGAAACATGCCGTACCACGCACGCTTGCCCGGCGGTGCATTCTCGATCGCCAACAACACCGCGCCGCCCCACTCGCCGCCCAGGCCGAGGCCTTGCCCCAGCCGGCACAACGCGAGCAACGCAGGTGCCAGCAGGCCGATATGGTCATACGTGGGCAACAGGCCGATCACCACCGTGGAAACGCCCATGGTGAGCAAGGCCGCCACCAGTGTGGCCTTGCGGCCAATGCGATCGCCGAAGTGGCCGAACAGCGCCGAACCGATCGGCCGCGCGACAAACGCCAGCGCGAACGTGGCGAAGGATTGCAAGGTCGCCGTCGCGGCATCGCTTGCAGGAAAGAACAACTTCGGAAACACCAGCACCGCCGCCGTAGCGTAGATGTAGAAATCGAAGAACTCGATGGTGGTGCCGATCAGGCTGGCAAACAGGACCCGGCCGGGTGAATTGGCCGGCGTGGCGACGGCATCACGCATGTGTTTTGACTTCCCGGTAAGCGGAGCGCCGATTCTGCCAGACAAGCGCTCCCATAGGTTGTCATGAAACACCTTACCGCCTCATGGCCGTCATTCCCGCGAAAGCGGGAATGACGGCCATGGAGAATTCACCACGGCGAAAACCTATGCCTCGGCGCTACTTGATGTTGGGGTTCGCGTGCTGCTCACCCCAATCTACCAAATCTTCTTGCACATTCCGCCTGGCGTCGCTGCAAAAACCGCCGCACCGCGGGATCGTGTGCAAGGCCGATCGCCATCTCGTACGCATGCAAGGTTTCGTGCTCCTCGCCGATGCGCGCGCACAAGGCCGCACGCGCCGCCCAATACGGTTGATAGTCGGCCAGGCGTTTGTCGCCGGATAACATACGGATGATCGCCATGGCCGCTTCCGGTCCTTCCAACTCCGCCACCGCCAAGGCACGATTGAGCGCGACGACTGGCGAGTGCGTGAGTGCATACAACGCGTCGTAAAGCTGTACCTCCGGCGACCAGTCGCCACGCCCGGAACGTTGGCGCTCGATGTGCGCCGACTGCAACGCGGCCTCCAATTGATAGCGGCCGATGCGGCCGAACGTGCTTGCCCGCTGCAACAAAGTTTCGGCTTCATCGATCATGCCGGTATCCCACAGGCGCGTGTCCTGCTCGGCCAGCGGCACGTACTCGCCGTCCTTGCTGCGACGTGCGCGACGACGGGCTTCGGTGTACAGCATGCCGGCGAGCAAGCCGAGCGTCTCCGGTTCCTGCGGCAACAGCTCCGCCTGCAGGCGTGCGAGAAAGACGGCTTCTTCTACCAAGTCACGGCGCGTCAAGTCGGCGTCGTCCGGCTCGCTCCAGCCTTCCGCATACGTGGCATAGATCGCCGCCAGCACGGCTTCCAGCCGTTCGTTCCATGCATCGCGCTCGGGAATGGCGAAGGGAATGCCAGCTTCGCGAATTTTTTGCTTGGCGCGGCTCAAGCGCCTGCCCATCGCGTCGGGCGAGACCAGAAACGCCGAGGCGATGGTTTTTGCCTCCAGGCCCAGCACGGTCTGCAGCATCAGCGGCGCGCGGATGTTCACGTCGATGGCCGGATGCGCGCAGGCGAACAGCAAACCAAGGCGGCGATCCGGAATGGATTCGTCCTCCTGCGTGTCTACGCATTCGGCATGCATATCCGCGATCGCCTGCAATTGCACCGAGGCCGCCTCGCCGCTGCGTCGCCGCCGTGCGCCATCGATGCCTTTGCGGCGCGCCACCGTCATCAGCCACGATTCCGGATTGTCGGGGCAGCCATGCGCTGGCCAATCCGCCAGCGCGGCGGCGAAGGCTTCCGACAAGGCATCCTCGGCCGCCGACACATCACGCATGTCGGCGGCAAGGTACGCGAGCAGCTTGCCGTAGCTGCGGCGCGCTACGTCATTGGCGGCTGCCCGCGCTTCATCGGTCACGCCGCGCTGCTCCCCGGCATGGCCCATACCGGGCGCACCTCGACCACGCCGTGGCTGGCCGTGGGGCAGCGGGCCGCCCAGCCCAGTGCCGCATCCAGGTCGTCGGCCTCGATCAGGTAGTAGCCGGCGAGTTGTTCCTTGGTTTCCACATACGGTCCATCCAGCACCTGCGACTTACCGTTGGCGAGCCGCACGGTGGTTGCCGTGGCGGTGTCCTGCAAACGGTTGGACCCCACCCACGCGCCGGCTTTTTTCAGAGCTTCCGTATAGGCGGTGTAGGCCGCGCCTTGATGCGCCTTTTCGTCATCGGACATGCGGTGCCAGGCGCTTTCTTCGACAAACAGCATCAATAGGTATTGCATGGATATTCTCCGTCGGGTTGGAGCGGGCAACATGCACCGCCACTCCGATGACGCGCGAACCGGCGCCGATCGGACATCCTCGCGCAGCATAGCCAGCCCATCCTTGGCCAGCACACCGCAAAGAGCAACCAAATGGTTGCATGAAGCCCTGCGCGGAGACTAATATGCAACCAGGAGGTTGCCCATGAACACATCGACAGATCGCATCGAACGACAGATCCATATCAAGGCCCCGCGCTCGAAAGTGTGGCGTGCCTTGGCGAATGCCGAATCCTTCGGCGAATGGTTCGGCGTCGCACTGAAAGGAAAACAGTTCGTGGCCGGTGAGCCCTGCGAGGGAAACGTCACCTACCCCGGCTACGAGCACCTGACCTGGAACGTGACCGTGGAACGCGTCGAACCGGAACGCCTGCTTTCCTTCCGCTGGCATCCGTACGCCGTCGATCCCAATGTGGATTACTCACAGGAACCCACCACCCTGGTCAGCTTCGAACTGGAGGAAACCGCCGATGGCACGCTGCTACGCCTGGTGGAATCGGGCTTCGGCCAGCTCCCCGCACATCGCCGGCTGGAAGCCTTCCGCATGAACAGCGGCGGCTGGGATCAGCAGATGACCAACATCGACACTTATGTCGCTTCGCACTAGCGCTTCGGCACGCAACGCCGCCGCGAAATTTCCATTGCTGCGCAAGGCCGTGCCGGTCTTCGCGGCATTGGGCGACGAAACGCGCCTGCGCCTGATCGCCCTGCTCTGCGCCGGCAGCGCGCTGTCCATTGCCCAACTGACAGCCGGCACCGACGTCACTCGGCAAGCAGTTACCAAGCATCTGCGGGTGCTTGCCGACGCAGGCCTGGTGCGCGATCTTCGCCAGGGGCGCGAGCGCCTGTGGGAATTGCAGGCCTCACGCCTGGACGAGGCACGCCGTTCGCTCGAGGTGATTGCCGAGCAATGGGACCAGGCGCTGCTGCGGTTGAAAGCGACGTTGGAGCAATAGCAGTTTCTTACTGCATCACTTGCGGCTGCTTGCGCGGCCGGTGTGCCGGCCTTGCCCGCGCGTACCGCCCAAGCGCCGCCTCCACCCGCGCCTGGAAGGCCAGCGATCCCAGGGCACGCTGCTGCTGGATGTACATGCGGATGTCGCGCAACACCTCCGGCTCGATATCCAGCTCAAATGATTGGCGATACGCGCGCATGCATTGCTCGAGGTATTTGCCGAGCGCGAGATATCTGGCATGCGGAACGATCATGGGATCAGGCAGGCCGAGCGCGTTACAGGCGTAGCTGGACCACGCATAGGCCGATGGCTCGCCCACCAACCCTGCGCGTACCGGATTGAGCTCGATGTAGCGTTGGCAGACCAGCAGATAATCGTCGCCGATCAAGCAGGATTTGAAACGCCCCTCCCATAGCGTGCCTGTTCGATGATACGTGGCATTGAAGTAGCTCACGTAGTTGCGGCCGATGGCCTGCATCATGTGCGCGAGCGCACCCACGTGCGAGGGTGTCACCAGCAGGTGCACGTGATTGGGCATCAGCGCGTAAGCGTGCACGGCGCAATCCCAACGCGAACTGGCATGCAGCAATTGCACCAGATAGCAGCGGTAATCCGCCGGACTGTAAAAACATGCGTGCCCATCCTGCCCGCGCTGGATGATGTGCTGTGGCACGCAGGCAAGATCGAACCGTGGCGATCGTGGCATCGTGTAGCCTCCATGCGGCGATGCGTGTGTTAGGTCGCGTGATTGAAGATGTCGCCCTGTTGCTTCGAGACCGTGGCACGCGAAAGCGTCGCGTTATTCTGCGAATGTGCGTGGATCGAAATCGAATAAGCGCCTGCCTCACGACATGACCGAAGCAGGTTGGTGCAGAAGCTGTGCAGCTAGCCTTATCGCGCCGCAGTGAAAAGGCCGTGACGGCAAAGGCACAATGTGACGCAGCGCAAACGGGGACAGGTCGGCTTAACAGGGACAGGGAAAGAGACTGGCGCACACCAGCTCAGTAATATTCCCCCAACGCGGAAAACTTCGGGGAACGGCATGCCCAAGACCATGCGCACGATGCGTTTGTTGGCCGGCTGGCTCACCGTGGCCTTGTTCTTGCTGTTCGGCTCGTCATGGGTCGGCAACATCGGCAGCCCATGGGCTGCCCTCGCCCTGTTCGCATGGTTGTTCCTGGTGATCGTATGGGTTGCCTTCGGCGTCGTGCACGAGGCAGAAGAACTGGCGCATATGCTGGGTGAACCGCTCGGCACGCTGGTGCTGACGCTATCCATCGTGATCATCGAAGTGGTGCTGATTTCCGCCGTGATGCTCGGCTCCAGCGGCAGTTCCACCTTGGCTCGCGACACCATGTATGCGGTGCTGATGATCGTGCTCAACGGCGTGGTGGGGCTCAGCCTTTTGCTCGGCGGCTTTCGCCATTACGAGCAGACTTACAACTTGAAAGGCGCGTCGGCGTATCTGTCGGTAATCATTCCGCTGACCATCATCGCGCTGGTGCTGCCTAACTTCACCACGTCCACGCCCGATGGCTCATTGGCCCGGCCACAGTCCTTGGCCTTCTCGCTGCTCACCATCGCCTTGTACGGCGTCTTTCTTTGGCTGCAGACGGGACGGCATCGCGGCTATTTCGTCACCGCTGACAAGCCAATCGATACCGAACACGACACGCAGCGGCCCGCCGCCACGACCACCGACACAAAGTCGTTGTCGCTGCACTTCGGCCTGCTGCTGTTGAATATCCTGCCCATCATCATTCTGTCCAAGAGCCTGGCGAAAATTCTCGACTATGGCATCGACGTCGCGGGCGCGCCCAAGGCGCTGGGCGGCATCATCATCGCCATCCTGGTGTTCGCACCGGAAGGCATTTCCGCCTTGATTGCCGCGCGCGCGGACCGGTTGACGCGCGCCATCAATCTTTGCCTGGGCTCTGTCGCTTCGACACTGGGGCTGACCGTGCCCGCCGTGCTCGCCATCAGCCTCTACACCGGCCAATCCGTGCTGCTCGGCGTACCGCCATCAAGCATCGTGATGCTGATGGCCACGCTGATCCTCAGCGCCATGACGTTTTCAAATGCGCGCACCACCATGCTGGAAGGTGCGGTGCATCTGTCACTGTTCGCTGTGTTTGTCGTGCTGGTGTTCAGTCCGTGAGGACGGCCATGGGGTTACGCGTCCAAATACTCAGCCGCGAAAGAGCAGATAAACCGCGCTGTATGGCACGCGCACTTCCGCATTGACATGTGCAGCATCGCAGCCTGTAGCAGGGGCCACGCCGCCCTCGGTGCGCGTACGCACGATGTACTGCACACTCGCCATTTCGCCGTTGCCGCTATGCGACTTGGCGTGCAGCACCAGCCATGCGACCGCCCCCGCATCCGGTGAAGGCGACGCGTTCAACGTCTCGCCCACCACCACGCTACCGTCCGCAGCTTGCCAGCTCGGCCCGGCGAAATGCTTGCCGATGAGATGACCCTTGGCGTCGCTCAAGGTTGCGTCCGGCCCTTTCAACGTCCACGCATAACGGTTGCTGGCGGCCTTGCAGCTGTAGATCTGCACGCCTTTGGCGAACGCTTCGATGGCATGCGGTTTGGCTGCCGGCTCTTGTGCATGGATGCCGCCTGCGAACGTGGCTAATGCGAAAAGCAAAGAGGTCCGTAATTTCTGCATGGTGTTCTCCTGATGAGTTTCGTCAAGCCAGGCAAGGATAAGCGGCGATTGTGTTGATTGTGCTGCACGGTGCATTACATGAACCGTTGCCAGCGACACCGACCGACTCATCATCAACGCGCGTGGCGTTTGGCATAGACTCCGGCCACGGTTGTCCACCGCAAAACTCACCATTGCGGCGCATTTTGTTGCGATGACCATCTTCGCACGCACCCCGGTATGGCCCGATGCATGCGACACACATTGCGTAGTGAGGAGGGTAAGTAGATGACTCGCACCCCGCTATATCGGCAGCTTGCTGCCCTGGCCATTGCCGTGGCGGTGATCGCGCCATGCATGCCGGCCCAAGCGCAGTACCGCCGCCCCGACCGTGGCTGGCATCGGCCACCGCCACCACCGCCGCCGCGCTGGGATAACCGCCACCGTCGTGGCAACGACAATGCCGGCGTAGCCATCGCTGCCGGCCTGCTCGGCGTCGTGGCTGGCGCCGTGCTCGCCAACTCCGCCGCCGCTGCCTCGCAGCCACCTCCGGGCGTGGTCTACCAGTCGTCCGCACCACCGCCGCCGCCACCGCCCGGCGTGGTCTATTACGACAACAGCTACGCGCCGCCTCAGGGTTATGCGCCGGCCCAGGGATATTGATCTGCCCGCATCCAGCCATTTAAGGCAACACTCATGCATCGGAGCGTCCCATCATGAACAAACTTTTCAGCAAGGCTGCCTTACCCGTCGCGCTCTCCCTGGCCCTGCTTGGCGGCACCACCATGGCGCAGAGTACGGCACCGGCTTCGACCCCGTCGTCCAGCACGGCACCGGCTGCCAAGAAATCGCACATGCAGCGGCGCATGGACGAAGTGGAACAACAGATCAACGACCTGCACGAAGAGCTTGGCATCACGGATGCCGAGTCGAGCCAGTGGAACGCGTATGCCCAGGTCATGCGCGACAACGCGCAAAACACCGGCAAAGCTTTGCACGAACGCCATCAGAAAATGGAAAGCATGAGCGCGGACGATTCCATGAAATCCTATGCTCAACTTGCCCAGCTCAATGCGGACAACATGCAGAAACTGTCGTCCGCTTTCACGTCGCTGTATGCCGTGCTCTCGCCGGAGCAGAAACAGACCGCCGACGAGCTGTTCCGCAATCGTCCGCCGAAACAGCGAATGGGCGGGCATAGAGAGCACGAGGGCAAGCCG
Organism: Dyella sp.; assembly: GCF_036746095.1. NCBI lineage: Bacteria > Pseudomonadati > Pseudomonadota > Gammaproteobacteria > Lysobacterales > Rhodanobacteraceae > Dyella > Dyella sp. The sequence continues at coordinate 47,756 of NZ_DAIOEU010000007.1, read as the reverse complement.
GCCAGCGCTTCATCGACGTCCGGCGGCTGATCCGCCGTTTCGCATCACGCATGCAAGGCCGGAGGTGCCACAGCCTCCGGCATTTTTTTGCAAACGTAACCACCTATGATCTACCGCACCACCCCTCAAGCATCTGCCGGGCATACGTCGACATCTATACGTTCGCTCAGGAGGAAGTATGGCTTCCTCTGTTGCGATGCAGTTATGCAGCCTGCTTTGGAAAATCGATGCCGCGCATGGCGTGGATTACGATGCGGTTGCAAAGATGTTGGCGGAAGCGAAGCGCAGGGCTGGCAGGATAGACGTGCTTGGCGTGGGCGAGCTTGCATAGCTATTACTGAATTCCGGCTTTCGCCGGAATGACGGCCGTGAGCTGGCGTCACTGCCAAGGCAGCCTGCGCAACAAAACCCGGCTGTATACTGCCGCCATGCACAACCGCACCGATTCACTTGTTCCGTCGCTGTTCGATGCTGTCACCCGCGACGGCTTTGCTTTCGCCACAGCGGATGTCATGCAGCCGCTATTGCAAACATCGGGCGAGCTGTCGGATTGGGAGGCTTTCACTGCCAGCTGGAACCGCCTCGGCCCCGATCCTTACCTTGCCGCGACCGGACGGCAGCGGCGCAGGCGCCACGCCACATTTGTCGCCAACGCCCACGGCAGCGTCGAGCCTACCCTGCATCAACCGCATTACCAGGCGCTGCAATACAACCAGCTGCAAGGCAATATCGAACGCTGGTTCGAGCCGATCGATCCTGCCATCGCGAACGGCCAAAGCATGCGCACCATTCTCGCCTTCTGCAATGGTTTCTTCAGCTCGCTCGCGTCCACCGTCGCAAACTGGCAGGTGGAAGTGCATCAGTTCCGCATCGAGGCAAGCTCCGATTCGGCAGGCGAACCCACACCCGAAGGCAGTCATCGCGATGGCGTGGATTTTGTGCTGGTGCTGCTGATCGATCGCCACAATATCGCCAGCGGCACCACCACGATCCACACACCAGACGGCAAGCCGCTCGGTGATTTCACCCTCACCCACCCGTTCGACGCCGCACTGATCCACGATCCGCGCGTGTTCCACGGCGTCACGCCGGTAACGCCGATGGTACCGGGCGAGCCGGCGCATCGCGACGTGCTGGTGGCGACGTTCCGGGCCAAGCCCTGATTTAACCCATAGACGCAATCGGAGTTCGGCATGACTTTTCACATAGTTGCCAAAAGCAACTATATGGTTTTAGAGTCGCGCCATGAACGCCAAGTCGATGCCACCGCAGCTTGCCCGGCAGATTGCCGCGATACGTGAGTTCAACCGCTTCTACACCGCCCGCCTCGGCCTGCTGCGCCGACGGCATCTGGATGGCGAATTTGCGCTGACGGAAGCGCGCATCCTGTACGAGGTGAGCGCACAGCCAAAGCTGACTGCCTCCGCATTGCAGGAAACCCTGGAGCTGGATGCGGGCTACATGAGCCGGCTGCTGGCGGGACTGATCCGGCGCAAGCTGATACGCCGCGTCACCTCCGACACGGATGCGCGTGAAAAACCACTGGTACTTACCGCCACCGGGCAAAAGGCTGTTGCACGGCTCAATCAGCAATCCATGCGGCACATCCGCGACATGCTCGTGCATGTGAGTGCGGCCGATCGCGATGCCTTGGTGGCATCGCTTGCGGGTGTTCGCAGTTTGCTTGAAGACCGTGCGCAACCTTTGCGCATCGTTCGCCTTGCCGAGGTCAACGATGATGCGCTTGCCATCATCCACGAATACTACGAAGCCGTGCACGTGGTGCAGCGGGACAAACCCGGCGGCATCCAGAAGCTGATCGACACGCCTGCTTCAGGCATATGGCTGGCGTATCTGGCCGATGAAGTAGTGGGCTGCGTCGTACTGCGTAAGTTGGCGAAACCGCGCGGCGCCAGCGAATGCAAGCGCCTTTATGTGAAACCCGGCGCGCGCGGAAAACATATCGCCGACAAGCTGCTCGATGCCCAGGAAGCGTTTGCCCGTGCCGAGGGCGTGCAATGGATCTATCTCGACAGCTACGATGATCTGAAAGCCGCCATTGCGTTGTACGAAAAGCGTGGGTACCAGCATTGCAAGCGCTATAACGACAACCCGCAGGCAACGGTCTTTATGCGCAAGTACCTCGGAAACGATCGTACCCCGCCATAAAAATAGGAACTTCTCACGGCAGTCATTGCCGCGAAAGCGGGAATGACTGCCCGGATAGCATTCATGCCGTTGGATATCAGGCACCAAGCCACCCTCACCCCCGACGGCGCGACTTCCATGCATCGATCCGCTGCTTGATGTACCGATCGTAATCGTCCCCTGTCGCCAGCTTCGCAATACCCGGCCGCGCACCCGGCGCCGGATCGGGCATCGGCAAATGCCCGGCGAGTTCCGCATACACCTGCTGCAGATGCGAGGGTTTGTTCGCCGAAGGATTCATACCCTTCGACTGCGGCACTGCCACACCGGACAGCGGGTCATCCGTGCGTGGCGTGCCCAGGCTGAGCACCGCGCTCACATCCGGTGCGGCGGCATCACGCGCCGTCAGCGCCGGCAAGCCCCAGCGCAATTCCACCGTCTTCAAAATCGACGTGTGGTCGAACGGCGTGGCGCCCGATGCACGGAACACCGTACCCGCCGGAATCCATGGCGAGATCAACAGCGCCGGCACGCGGGGCCCGAAGCGCTTGAAATCAAAACCGTATTCGCCGGCCGTGCTGTCCGGCGGCACCGCATTGGCGGGCGGCGCGACGTGGTCATAACAGCCGCCATGTTCGTCATAGATGACGATCAACAGCGTTTGATTCCACAGCGGGCTACGACGCAGCGCGTAGTAGACGTCATGGATGAACTGCTCGCCGAGCGCGACGTCGTAGTTCGGATGCTGGCTGTTGCCCTTCGAACCCCAGCTCGGCTCAAGAAAGCTGTACGACGGCAATGAACCGTTCGCCGCATCCGCTTGGAAATCCGTGAACTGCCCGAAATACGTCTCGGCCAGGTTGGTAATGTCGGTGAAGGTATGCCGTGTCAGCGGCTCGGCGTTGTAACCGTAGATTTTCCAGCTGACGTCCTTCTGGCTGAGCGCGGCATAGATGGTGGGCGCGGTGAAGGTCTTGGTCTTGTCGTCCAGGTGGCCTTGCGAGGTTGCCGCGTGCACGAACGCGCGATTGGGCAGCGTTTCCGTCGGCACCGACGCGTACCAGTGATCGCACACCGCAAAGCCACGCGCCAGCGCGGAAAGCACCGGCAAGGTTTGCGGTGTGTGCATGCCCATGATGTCGTTGGCGGTGGTGCCCGGCAGGATGGAATAGCCTTTGCTCTTCGACTCCCAACTCAAGGTGTAGGCGAAATTGGTGACGAAGCCATGCTGGGTCGCCACCGGCGGTATCGGCGCGGTGTTGCTGCCGAACAACTGCGAGTTCGTGGCGGTGTAACCTTCGCCGGGATCGGCGCCTGGCATGAAATACGTGCTGCTGGTACCGCCCTGTATCTTGAATACAGAGACCGGCTTGCCATTGGCATCGGGGTTCGACTCATTGCCGGTGAGCCCTTCGTACGCTTGTCCGGCCAGCGAAACATTGCCCGCATCGGCATACAGAAAACCGAGCATGTGATCGAACGAGCGGTTCTCCAGCATCAATACGACAATATGGTTGATCGCGGACAACGCCTTGCCGGAAGTCGCCATGGCATGCAGCCTCGTGTGTGAAGGAAATGTCATGGTGCGTCGCAAGCGCCCATGACCGCCGCTACCTTAGTCAATCGTGATGACAGTTTTCCGCCAATGGCGTCGACGATTCACACGCGATCCAGATACGGCGCCAGCATGTTGGTCAGCCATTCCATGAACACTTGCACGCGTACCGACAGGTTGCGCCGTTGCGCATACAGCAGCGACACCGGCATCGGCTCGGCTTCGTATTGCGGCAACACTTCCACCAGGCCACCGGAACGCAGCAAATGCGCAACGCCCGCGCGCGGCGTCTGCGTGATGCCCAAGCCGGCAGCGCAGCCGCTGGCATAAGCTTCGACACTGTTGACGGTAAGCACGCCATGCATGGGCACGTAGCGGCACTCGCTGCCTTCCATGTATTCAAAACCCGGCGGCCGCTGCCCCAGCACGGACACGTAGTGGATCAGCCGGTGATGGGCCAGATCCTCCAGCGTTTGCGGTACGCCATGTTCCGCCAGATAGGCCGGGCTGGCGCAATTGACGATGCGGTACTGGCCCAGCGGCCGCATGATCAGGCTGGAATCGGTCAGCGTGCCTACGCGTACCACGCAATCGAAACCTTCCGCCACCACGTCGACGCGACGATCGCTGCAGCTCAGTTCCACCTGGATGCCTGGATGCTCGCGCAGGAATTGCGGCAGGTGTTCGATCACATGTTTGGCGACGCCGCTGTTCGTATCCACGCGCACGCGTCCGCACAGCGCTTGCGGGCCTTGCTGGAACATCGTGCTCAATTCATCCAGGTCTGCCAGCACGTCCTTGCAACGCTCGTAGAAACGCTGGCCGTCTTGCGTCAGCTGCACGCGGCGTGTCGTACGGTGCAGGAGTTGCGTGCCGAGCTGCGCTTCCAGCTGTTGCACGGCTGTGGACGTACTGGCCTTGGGCAGGCCCAGGCTGTCGGCCGCCCTGGTGAAACTGGCCAGTTCAGCCACCCGCGCGAAGATGCGCATGGCCTCGATCCGGTTCATCGTCTGCCTCGCCCGATTGTTCGCCAATTACGAACACAGCACTCATGATCGGACGATTTATGCGCCGAGTACAGATCAATATCCTGCTCGCCATTGGTTACTTCGCTTCCCTCCAAGGAGACCACCCATGAGCACGAACCCTCCCATTGCCCTGATCACTGGCGGCAGCCGCGGCCTCGGCAAGAACATGGCGCTGAAGCTGGCCGGGCACGGCACCGACGTGGTGCTGACCTATCGCTCCAACCAGGCCGAGGCGGAGGCCGTGGTCGAAGCGATCCGCAAGCTCGGCCGCCACGCGGTCGCGTTGCCGCTGGACGTAGGCAAGGCATCTACGTTCGCCGCTTTCGCCGGACAGTTGCGCGCCGCGCTGAAAGACCATTGGCAGCGCGATCGCTTCGACTATCTGGTCAACAACGCCGGTATCGGCATCCATGCCAGCTTTGCGGACACTACCGAAGCGCAGTTCGACGAACTGATGAACATCCACCTGAAGGGCGCGTTCTTCCTCACCCAGGCACTCCTGCCGCTGATTGCAGATGGCGGACGCATCCTCAACGTCTCCAGCGGCCTGGCCCGCTTCGCATTGCCCGGCTATTCGGCATATGCGGCGATGAAGGGCGGGATCGAAGTGTTGACGCGCTATCTTGCCAAGGAATTGGGCCCGCGCCGCATCGCCGTCAACACGCTGGCGCCCGGTGCGATCGAAACCGATTTTGGCGGCGGCACCGTGCGCGACAACGCGGATGTGAATGCTTTCGTCGCGTCGCAGACGGCGCTGGGGCGCGTGGGTTTGCCGGACGACATCGGCGGCGTGGCGGCGATGTTGTTGTCCAAGGAAAGCGGATGGATCAACGCGCAGCGGATCGAAGCATCCGGCGGCATGTTTGTGTGAGGACATAACTCCATGACCGTCATTCCGGCGAAGGCCGGAATCCAGTTAAACATGCTGTGCGAAGCACACAACACAAAGAAGTTATATGTCCTTCGGACGCATATTCGACTGGATTCCGGCTTGCGCCGGAATGACGCTGAGGCAATTACCCGCCTCGCAGGAACGTCTGTTGTTCCTTCGTTGACGAAGCGCGTGCATCCCAATCGGTGTACCTTCCCTCTCCTGACACCAAGAGGGATCCAACCGTGGTCAGCAACAGCCCATCGCACACCGTACCCAGCCGCGAACAGGCGCTGCACGCGCTCTATGAGGCGGCCGAGCTCGAACACTGCCTGATGTGCACGTACCTTTATGCGGCCTTCTCGCTGAAGTCCGCGGTGGAGGAAGGCGTCACGGCGGAGCAGCTCGAAGCGATCAAGCGCTGGAAGCACAGCATCCTGCAGGTGGCGATCGAGGAAATGGGCCACCTGATGTCGGTGTGGAACATCACGGTGGCCTTGGGTGGCGCGCCGCGCGTGGGACGCTCGAATTTCCCGCTCGATCCGGGTTATTTGCCGGCCGGTGTGGTGGTGAAGCTGGCGCCGTTCAACATGACCACGTTGCAGCATTTCATCTACCTGGAGCGCCCGGCCGGTTCGGCCGAACCCGATGGCGCCGGCTTCGAGCCCGAACGCCAGTTCGTGCGCGGCGCAAGCGGCCCGCGCCTGACGCCGATGGGCCTCAACTACGACACCGTCGGCGAGTTCTACCAGACCTTGGGCAATGGCTTGCGCCGGCTGGTCGAAGCACACGGCGAAAGCGGTGCGATGTGCGGCAATCCGGACTTGCAGTTGAGCAGCGCGGAAATATCGCTGCCGGGTGCGAAGAAGGTGATCTGCCTGAAGACGGCGCTGGCCGCGTTCGAATCCATCATCACCCAAGGCGAAGGGGCGCAGGAGAACACCGAGAACTCGCACTACCAGCGCTTCGCGGCGATACGCGCGGAATACCAGGCGCTGCTCGCGGCGGATCCTTCCTTCAAACCGGCCTTCCCTGCTGCGACCAATCCGGTGCTGCGTCGGCCGCCGCGTCCCGAAGGCCGCGTGTGGCTGGAAGATCCGGACGCCATCGCCACGGTCGATCTGGCCAACGCTGCCTACGGCCTGATGCAGCGGCTGCTCGCGTATACCTACGCGGTGCCATCACCCGATCCGGACAAGTGCCTGTCGCTCGATCTGGGCATTGGCCTGATGCGCGCGCTGGCGCCGCTGGCCGAACGTGCTGCGCGGCTGCCGGCAGGGCCATCGAATCCGGAGTGCCATGCCGGTGTCTCATTCATCACCTTGCGCGATACCGCGCCCCTGCCACCCGGCCCGAGCGCACGCCGTTTCTTTCGCGAGCGGCTCCAGCAATTGACGGAAGCGGCGCAACGCATGGCCGCGTCGGGCGATCCGCGCACCGTTGCCGCCGCATCGGTATTTGCGGGCCTTTTGCAGCAGGCCGAGCAGGGTTTCGATCTCGATCGGCCGGCGCCATCGGCCGCAGCACCTGCACCCGCTGCATCGACGCCCACGCCGGCTGCACCGCCATCCACCGTGCAAGACGGCATCGAGCAAGTGGAGGGCGAGAAACTCACGCTGCAATTCGAAGCCAAGCGCTGCATCCATGCGCGCTTCTGCGTTACCGGTGCGCCAAAGGTGTTTCTTGCCAACGTGCAAGGGCCTTGGCTTCAACCCGATGCCATGGACGTGGAACGGCTGGTCGACATTGCGCACGCCTGCCCGTCCGGCGCCATCCAATACCAGCGCCGCGATGGACGGCCGGACGAAACCGCGCCGCCTGTGAATCTGGCCGCCACACGCGAGGCGGGCCCCTATGCGTTTCGCGGCGATCTGCGCCTGAGCGGAAAACAGGCCGGCTTCCGCGCCACGCTGTGCCGCTGCGGCGCCTCCAAGAACAAGCCCTTCTGCGATGGCTCGCACCACGACATCGGCTTTGCCGCCAGCGGCGAACCGGCAACCGACAGCTCGGCCGCTGCGCTGGACGTACGCGATGGTCCACTGCAGATCGATCCGCAAATGAACGGCCCGCTGCGCGTGCGCGGCAACCTGGAAATCGTCAGCGGCACCGGCCGCATGGTGTCGCGCGTCACCGGCACGTACCTGTGCCGCTGCGGACACAGCCAGAACAAGCCGTTCTGCGACGGCAGCCACGCCAAGGTCGGGTTCACCGCCGACGGGGCGTGATCACTCTTCCTCTTTGCAGCGTTGGTTGTCCTCGCCGGTGTCGTTCAGAGCGTCGCCACTGTCGTTGGTATCCTCCAGGCGCTGCGGCGGACCGCGACGCTTGTGCGGGTCGTAGGGTTCGCCGGCTTCGCGGCGGGGGGATTCTTCACGCGGGTTAGTGGGCATGGTGGGCTCCTTTCGCTGGTGCGCGATCACTATCTGGCTTGCGCAAGGAACGCTTGGTAACGATGGCGTCAAGAATGTGTACAACCCCTTGCTGGCGTGATCTGCCCCTCCCCTGCGGCAGTAGGGAGGGAACCGCATCTGGCGAAGCTGAGATTCAACGCTAATCAGGTGCAGGAGCAGGAACGGACTCCCTGCGGAAGCGCATGGTCCCCCTCCCCCTTTAGAATGGCGCCCTTGTATCCATCCGATGAGGGCAATTCGTGGTCATCCATCCCAAGGTTCGCGGCTTTATCTGTGTCACGGCGCATCCGGTCGGCTGCGAGAAGAACGTGCTGGAACAGATCGGCATCACCAAGGCCAAAGGCGCTGCCGCCAACGGCCCCAAGCGCGTGCTGGTGATCGGCGCATCTACGGGATACGGCCTGGCCTCGCGCATCACGGCGGCCTTCGGTTTCGGCGCGGCCACGCTGGGCGTGTTCTTTGAAAAGCCCTCCAGCGACAGCAAGCCCGGCACCGCCGGCTGGTACAACTCGGCCGCGTTCGACAAGCTGGCCAAGCGCGCAGGGCTGTATTCGCGCTCGATCAATGGCGATGCGTTCTCCAACGAAACGCGCGAACGCGCGATCGAGTTGATCAAGAATGAAATGGGCGGCCCGATCGACCTGGTGATCTATTCGCTGGCCTCGCCCGTGCGCAAACTGCCCGATAGCGGCGAAGTGGTGCGCTCCACACTCAAGACGATCGGCAAGCCGTTTACGGCATCGTCGGTGGACACCAACAAGGACGCCGTGGTGCAGGTCACCGTCGAGCCGGCCAATGAGCAGGAGATCAAAGACACCGTCGCCGTGATGGGCGGCGAAGACTGGGCGCTGTGGATCGATGCGCTGAGCCAAGCCGGCGTGCTGGCCGATAACGCAAGCACCGTTGCCTACAGTTACGTCGGCACCGAAATCACCTGGCCGATCTACTGGCACGGCACCATCGGCCAGGCCAAGCAGCACCTGGACGACACCGCGCAAGCCCTCAACCAGCGCTACGCCGCGCAGCACCTGCACGCGTACGTCGGCGTGATGAAGTCGGTGATCACGCAGGCCAGCTCGGCCATTCCGGTGATCCCGCTGTACATCTCCATGGTGTTCCGCATCATGAAGGACAAAGGCATCCACGAAGGCACCATCGAACAAGCCAACCGCCTGTTCCACGACGTGCTCTACCGCCAGGACGGCACGCCGCCGCCCACCGACGACGAAGGCCGCCTGCGCCTGGACGACTGGGAAATGCGCGACGACGTGCAGCAGGCGTGCAAGGCATTATGGCCGCAGGTCAACACGGAGAACTTGTGGGAGTTGACCGATTACGCCGGCTACAAGCAGGAGTTCCTGCGCTTGTTCGGCTTTGGCCTGAAGGATGTCGATTACAATGCCGATGTGAATCCGGATGTAAGTTTCGACGTGGTGCAGATGTAACGCGCCATCCTTAATGGCCGTCATTCCCGCGAAGGCGGGAATCCATTTTTGGAACGCATCAGAGCAAATGGATTCCCGCTTTCGCGGGAATGACGGCTCCCGGTATATGGCGGTTGCCGGGACACTACTGCTTACCCATAAAAAAGGCCGGCTTTCGCCGGCCTTTTTCGCATCACCGCATGATGCCTGTGTGCCCCAGCGAATACCGCCCAGGCTGCGGCCACACCGCCAGCCCGTGCGGCTCCATGCCGACCTTGATGATCTTCACCTTGCCGGTCGCGGTATCGAACGCATACACCACGTCGTCGAAACGGCCCGACAGCCACAGCCACTTGCCGTCCGCCGTGACGTTGCCCATGTCGGGGCTGCCACCGCCCGGGATCGGCCAGTTGGCCACCACCTTGCGCGTGGCAAAATCGATCACCGACACGCTGCCCGGACCACCGCGCGGACCATGCACCTTGTTGGAACCACGGTTGGCCACGTACAGCCTGGTGCCGTCGCGGCTGGGATACAGGCCATGCGTGCCGATGCCGGTCTTGATGAAGCCGATCTGCTTGAAGCTGTCACCATCGATCAGGTACACGCCATCGGCCATCATGTCGGCGACGTAGAACACCTTGCCGTCAGGCGATACACGAATGTCCTGCGGCATGCCGTGCTTGTTGAGCAGCAGGTAGCCGAGCACCTTGCGGTTGACCATGTCGATCTTCACCAGCTTGCCGCCGAACTCGCAGGTGAAAATGGCGTACTTGCCGTCGATCGAGAAATCCGCATGGTTGATGCCCTTGCATTCCGGTGCGGGCAAGCGGGAAATCAGCGCCATGGTATGCGGATTGCGAAAATCGAGGCGCGCGAAGGCTTCGGCCACCACGATCGCTTCCTTGCCGTCCGGCGTGAAATACATGTTGTACGGATCGTCCACCGGGTCGGCCTTGCCCGGCTTGCCGGTCTTCGGATCGATCGGGGTGAGGCTGCCATCGTTGCGGCCTTCGGCGTTATTGGTCACCCACAAGGTTTTCAAATCCCACGACGGCACCACGTGCTGCGGACTGCGGCCGACCGGAAACTTGTCCACCACCGTGAACGTGCTCGGATCGATCACGTACACATCGTTCGAGCGCAGGTTCGGCACATAGATGCGCGGCAGATCGCCCTTCACCACCGGGCTGAACATGTTGTAGCCGGCGTTGCTGTACATATTGCTGGGGTTGGTCACCGGCGGCATGCCCGGCACGGTTTGCACCGTTTGCGCCGCAACTGTGGCAGTGACACCCAAGCCGGCCAACATCACGCCGGCACGCAAGGCAAGACGCACAAAACGATCACATTTCACGGCAGATTCCCGTATTTGAAGAGAACAACGATTTATTTCCCATGACGCGTTTCAACGCCCCGCCGTTTCCTGGCGAATGGCATCGACCGTGCGCGAAACTATAGCATCCACGCCCAGTTGGCCGAGCTCCGCACTGGAACGCCGAGGATCGCCGCCGTACACGCCATCGGCTGAGCCCGGCTTGGATGCATGGCGCAATGCATTCGCGCGCACCATCTGCGGTGCGACCGCCAGTTGCAGCGAGGTATCGGCCAGGCCGGCGTGCGTGCCGATCTCATCGTCACGATAACCGCGCTGGCGCAGCAGTTGGGCATAGCCATCGGAAGAGGTTTCGTAATACGCCGCCGGCAGGATCGCCCGCGCATGCGTGCCCGCCCAGGTTTTGTTGAGATGGGCCACCACCTGCTTCAGGTCTTTCTGATAGCCGCCGTGATCGCCCAGAAACACGATGTTGCGAAAACCGTGCACGGCAAAGCTGTTGGCGGCCGATTCGAGCATTTTCTCGAATACGTCATCCGGAATGGTGATGGTGCCCGGAAAGCGCATGTGCGACGTCGGCGGCGCATAGCCGCCTTCCGGTACGTAAGCGACCACCGGCGCCACGAGGGCATTGCCGAGTTTCTGCGCGATTCGGGCGGCAAGGACTTCCACGCGCACGTTGTGCTTGCCCACCGCGACATACGGACCGCTCTGCTCCGTGCCGCCGATGGGAATGATCACGGTGGTCTTGCCGGCGTGGATCTGATCACGCAGCTCGGTCCAGGTGAGATCCTGCAACTGAACCGTGGAAGGTCCCTGCGCGAACGCAACTTGTGCCGCGACGACAAGGACGACAGACGCAAGCATGCGTCGGAGAAAAACGTGGCGCTTGGTCATGAGGCTGTGCGAGAAAGGGATGTGAAGAACGACGGCACATATGGTTGCACGCCGTTGACGTCTTCGCATCCCTTTGACATCACTTGCCCGCGTTTTGCCCTATTCGGTCGCGCTCATTCGCTCTCCTGGGGTATCGCCCGCCGGAAGATTTCCTCCCAGTAGGCCATGCGTTCGGAATACGCTTCGCGCACCGACTCGGGCTGATCGTTCTGCAGGCTGCGCACGTGCGTGATCGGCAGGGTAGCCGAAGCCATCTGCCGCCACGCATCGGCGGCGGCTCTCAAGTGGGAATGGGACGCCAGGAGCGCAGCGATCACCTGCTGGTCCACCATTTGCTGCGCGCTGAGCGCCATCAATCCTTCCAGCGCAATGTCGGTACGCTCGGAGAGGAACGCGACGGCCTCGCCCCAGTTATTGAAACTGACTTCCATGGGCGACTCCTCGGTTCTGGGAGACAGTCACAGCCTAGGGGGACGCCGATCAATTCTGTGTAGGCAACGCGGCGATGTGAATGAATCTGTTCACACAAGTTAGCCGGCATGCACAAGCACGACCGCGTAACGTCGGCGCTTCACTTCGAGGTAACGAACATGCAAGACCAGACATTGGCCAACGGCAGAAAGCCGGGTTCATCCGACCGGAATGAAAAAGAAGTTGCGCGGATGGATCATGACGCGCAGAAGCAGCGCGACCAAAAGACTGAGCAAGGCGTGGAAGAGAAGGACAAGGACGCGCGACGGCAGATGGGCATCGAGCATCCGGGGGCATATTGCCTTAAAAACATCCCCTCTCTGCGTGGAGAGGGGACGTTGGCTGGATGAAATCCCAGCATGCCTGCGGCCGGCATTTATGCGGAAGCGCCGTCCCGGCGGAGGCCTGGGCGACGGCTCGGTAGCGTTGAGTTTGCCGGCAAAAATGTCAGCATCCGATAAGAGCAGAGAACATTTTCCCGGACACCAGTGCGCAAAAGCGGGAATGACGGCAATCAGGTTGCGAACCAGCACTGGGAATCAGGCAGCTTCCGCTTGGCCCAACGGCGCCCACGCATGCTCCGGGTAGTACTGCCGCATCAGCTTGTCGACGTAGGCAACCAGATTGGGCCGGCCCACCACCGCATCGCGCAACGGCGTATCGAAGAACGGCGTAAGAATCGACGCCAGCATGGCGAATGCCGTCGCATCCACCGCACTCAAGCGGTCGCCCACCAGATAAGGTTTCTCGCCCAGCAAGGTAGCGACCGCATCGATGGAACGCACGCCCAGGGCCGCAATTTCCGCTGCCGAATGCCGGCCGATGCCATGGCTGCGCAGGTCGGCGTCCCTGCGCGTTTGCATTTCGCGGCGCAACTGTTCGCGTTGTTCCTCCGGCGCGCCATTGGCGAAGTTTGCCGGACCCTTGGCAAAGTTCTCCGGCACGATCCAGCGGAACCACACCATCGCGAAATAAAGGTGATCTTCCAGCATCCGCTCGATCGCCCAGGACTCCGCACGCTGGCGCGCATCCAGGCCTTCATCCAGATCCACGCCGTACTTGCGTTCGATATGCGCGCGAATGAAGGTGGAATCGCACACCACCTCGCCGGCATCCACCATGTAGGGCACCTTGCCCTTGGGCGCCTGCGGTGGCGTGGCAGATTCCCTCACGTAGGCGAGGCCCGCCATCTTCAACTGCACTTCGGTCTTGATCACGAACGGGCTGGTTTCCGGCATGCCGAAACCAGGGCGGGTGGCGTACAGCGTAATGCTGGGTGTAGTCATGTCCTTGAGGTCCACGCGGTAAGGAGCGCGTAGCGTGCGTGCCTGCTGCTGACAGCGTGTTGTCAGCAGTTGCGTGCTCCGCCTCGCCGTGCCAAGCGTGGATGGCGATGCTGGGTTCGCGTTCGCGCAGCCAACCTACGAAACCGATGCATACCACGCCAGCACGCTGGCGGGGACGAGCTTGTCCAGCGCCATGCCCACCGCGCGGCACGCATCGAGATTATCGCGCAACGCCCGCGCGTAGCGCGGATCGCGCGCTTCTGCCGCTACGTTCGCCGCCTGCCATTCGATCATGTCCAGCAAACGCTGCGACCAGTCATACAACTGATCCGTCCGTTCCGCAAAGCGTGCATGCAGCCAACTGCGCAAGGGGGCGTGCAGCGCATAGCCATACCGGTCCGCCGTGCGTCGCACGAAGGCATCCACCTCATCCCCGATGCCGCGAAACCATTCGGTATGCCCGCCAGCCGTCTCCGCCACCAACAAGGGGGCCGAGGCGCGATGCTCAGGCCAGCGTTCGATCAACAGGCGTTCCAGGCGGCGCGCCTCGCGCAGCTGCCCGGTCTCCACCAACAATCCCTGTTCCAGATCGAACAACGCAAAAAAACGCGGATGGAAGCTGCGGAATCGCTGAACCGGGGCCTGCGTAAAACCTATCTTGGTCAGGTCTTCGCCCAGCGACGGCAGCACGTAGACGAACGTTCGTCCGCCACGCACCGGATCGGGCAAATCCCAGTCACCCCATGTTTCGTGCTCGCTCAAACCTGCCTGCCCCATCATTGCCACGGCGCTCGACGATGGCGTCCCGGCACGTAATACTGCAACGTAAAGCAGTAGGGGAATACCATTTTGAACGGCACACCTGCCAATGGCAGCCTGGCCTGCGTAGGCATAGGCATGACGCTGGGCTCTCACCTCTGCCCGCGCGCCCGCAGCTACATCGAACAGGCGGATGTGGTGTTCGTCCTGGTCTCCGACGGCATCATCGAGCTATGGCTGCAGGGCATGAACAAGGACGTGCGCAGCCTGCAACCCTATTACCGGGAAGGTATGTCGCGGATGAAGACTTACCGGCAGATGGTGGCAGCCATGTTGGCCGAGGTGCGCACCGGCAAGCGCGTCTGCGGTGTGTTCTATGGCCATCCCGGCGTATTCGCATGGGTTCCGCACAAGGCCATCGAGACGGCGCGCGGCGAAGGTTTTCCGGCCCACATGGAACCGGGCATTTCCTCCGAAGATTGCCTCTACGCCGACCTGGGCATCGATCCCGGCGCGCGCGGCTGCCAGCACTACGAAGCCAGCCAGTTCATGCTTTACCGGCGTTGTATCGATCCAAGCGCGTGGCTGATCCTGTGGCAGATCGGTATTGCCGGCGACCAGACACTCAAGCGCTTTTCCACCGGCGAAGCCCATCGGCAGGTGCTGGTCGACGTGCTTGCGCGGCATTACCCACTGGACCACCAGGTGGTCATCTACCGCGCCGCCACCCTGCCCTTCGAATCACCGCGCATCCTGCGCCTACCGCTTGGAAGGCTGCCGCCAGCAGAAGTAGGCATGGCCGACACCCTGGCCATTCCACCGGCCCGGCCGCTGGAAGCCGACGACGAGATCCGTACCCGCCTGGCGGCCCTGGCCTGAAAGCGGTCATTCCGATGCACGAATAGTGGCAAATACGCCTGACGCGTTAGCTTGTTTCGATATCGCCACGCGTGCTCCCGGCGCGCGATATGATGGACTACCGCTCGTGTCCAGGAACGATGACGGCGGCCTATAAGGGGGCTCCACAGCAGTAATACAGGGGTAATTTAGATGTCGAATGTCATTCGTTTTTTGGAAAAAATGGGTGGCGAGGCCCAGTGGGGCAGCGTCATCAAGGAAAAGGTGGAATGGGCATTGGCGGATGCTGAAGTTGAGGATTCGCTCCGCTCGGCCATTCTGGATAAGGACGTAGCCCAGTTGCAGGCACTTCTGCAGCAGAAACCATTAGTTGGTTACGTACAGGCACCGGGCGCGCCGGACGAAGAAGAAGAGGAAGAAGAAAATGAAGAGGAGCCTTCCGAAAAGGATGCTCAACGATCGCTCTCTCATTTGTTAGCTTCCACGGCGTAATGCGCGTCGACGGAATCAAGCGCCGTGAATGCAACGCAGGGACCTTCCTGCTATTTGTCATGTTTGCAGGTGCGGCCACAGCCGCACCTGCTCTAGAGAACTTTTCACAGCAGCTGGACCACACGGAAAGCATAAAGACCACCAATTATTTAGAGTTCGTCAGGCAACTGCATGAACTTGAAGCCCGCACGACGGAAATGTCCGAGGCACAGAAATGGCGCTTGCGTTATCTGGAAGGCTGGCAGGCAACTTACGCTGGCGAGAGTGACAAAGCTAAGTTGTTACTAGAAGCAGTGATCAACCAAGCACCCGATAGCGGCGTAAGGGCAAAGGCCACATCAGTTCTGATAAACCTCTTGGGCGTACGACACCGCTACGAGGAAGCTTTCGAGTATTTGGATCGTGCGCTGGACAATCTCTCACAAGTCACCGATCGGGAAGCGCGTGAACACATTCTGGGTGAAGGCTCTCAATTATTAAGCGAAGCGGGGCAGTATGATCTTGCCGCCGGTTATGCCAAGCAAATAATTGCGGAATACCCTACGGGCAGACTCAATTGCCTGGGGCATATGTACGAATTGCAGGCTGCTACCCGCGGCAGCCAAACCCCGGTACCCAAAGCGCTTTTCCAGGATGGCATAGACCGCTGCCTTGCGGTCGGCGAAAAGTTGGCGGCAGATACTATACGCCGTGACATGGCCATCCTCGACATGCAGCAAAACAGGATAGACGATGCACTTTCGATACTGGACGGATATTACGCAGAGGTAAAAGGATTCGATTACCCCGATCTTACTGCGGAATATGATGTTCTCCTGGCGCAAGTCTATTGGGACAAGAAGAACATCCCTTATGCTCAGAAATACGCAATGGCCGCTGTCGACATTGCTTCAAAGAGTGACCTTACTGAACCTCTGGTCAAGGCGTATCAGTTGCTCTACCAGATTGAGCGGCAATATGGCGATTTACGCAGCGCACTCGCCTATCACGAAAAATACGTAGCCGCGGACAAGGAACACCTCGACGATACCCGCGAAAAAGCCCTCGCCTACCAAATCGTCAAGCAAGAAGTCGAATCAAAGAAGGGCGAGCTGGAAACGCTGAACAAACAAAACCAGATCCTGCAACTGCAACAAGCCCTCGACCACAAGGCCGTCGTCACCAGCCGCCTGTACATCACCCTGCTGCTGACCGTCCTCGCCTCGATCGCCTTCTGGCTCTACCGCCTCAAGCGCTCGCAATTGCGCTTCATGCGCCTGGCGCGCCGGGATGGCCTCACCGGCATCTTCAACCGCCAGTACTTCGTCGATGAAGCGGAACAGACGCTGCGCTACGTAGGCAAGTCCTTGCGCGGCGCCTGCCTGATCCTGATCGACCTCGATCATTTCAAGGACATCAACGACACGTACGGCCACGTCGCCGGCGATGCCGTGCTGAAGCGTGCCGTGGCGGTCTGCCAGTGCCATTTGAATTCCTGCGACGTGTTCGGCCGCCTCGGTGGCGAGGAATTCGGCATACTGCTTCCGGAGTGCACGGTCATCCAGGCGCTGGAGCGTGCGGAGCGCATACGCATAGCGATCCAGCAAGTGGACAGCGACGAAGATGTTCCGCTCACCGCGAGCTTTGGCATCGCCGCCACGGCACACTACGGCTACGAGCTGCGCCGCTTGTTGATTGCCGCGGACAGCGCGCTTTATCGCGCCAAGCACGACGGCCGCAATCGCGTGGTGGTCAGCATGGACGACTATGCACCGCGCGCCACCACCGGCAGCGGCCAAAGCCGGCGCACCGAAGCGTCGCCCTACGCAAGTCCCGCGGAATAGCGCATGGCTTCCACGCAAACGCGCACGAATGCCGGCATCTATTTGCCGGTATCCTGCCCTTTGTTCAAATCGATCATCGGAATGGACCCGGCGCCCATCACCTGCGGCAGAATGCCGTTCCAGTGTTGCAAACCGTAGAAACGCGTGTATTCAGGGTCGTTCTTCAATGCCTGCCCCACCGTCTCGATCGCCTTGGCTTGCGCCTGCGCTTGCAGCACGGTGGCCTGCGCCTCGCCGTTGGCACGCTCCACGGCAGCGGTTGCTTCGGCCTGTGCGGTAACGGTTTTCTGCTCGCCTTCGTAGCGCTTCTGCGCCACGGTGTTCTCTGCCTGCACGGCAAGATTCTTGGCGCGTACGGCTTCCTCGATCGACTGATCGAACACCGGCGAGTAATGAATGCCGACCAGTTGCACGTCGATCACGTCGACGTCGAACAAGCGCTGCAACGCCTCGCTGATGTCCTTGCGCATCTGCGTCGTGATCTGGGCGCGCTGATCGGAAATGGTCAGCGTGTTGTAGCGTGCGAACGCGGCCAGCGCCCGGTCGCGCACCACCGGCAGGATGGTGGCCTGGATATCCACCGAACCGGCACGCCCGACGTGATAGAGCAGGTTCATCACTGCCGAGGTAGGTATCTGGTAGATCAGGCTGACGTCGATGGTGACTTTCTGGTTGTCGTTGGTATAGACGTCCAGGCCATTCAACGTATAGACCGAACGGCTCGTTTGCAGGCGATCCACCGTTTCGAAGAACGGCACCTTGAAATGCACACCGGTCTTGAGCGGCGCGGATGTCATTGGTGTACCGCCCAACCAGCGCGTACCCGCTTCTTCGCTCGGCGAAACCACGAACATACTGTTGAACAGCAAGATGATGACGACAACGGCCACCAGCAGTCCGCCACCGAATTGAAAGCGGCCAAACAGCGAACGCGGGTCCTTGGGCGGCAGATTGAGCATGAGCGATTTCCCCTGATGGCGCACAGGCATCTACATGGCGCATTACTGCCGTTCCAGCCTTCGCCGGCATAACGACCACGTATACATGCACTCAGCTGCCAATAGGCTGGCACCTGTGCTGATGGTGGCGGCATCTTGCACCAACGCCATGGCGTTGACGAGTGGCCTCACCATGCCGCCGTCGCCTTTTTTGCGGAGAATTTACGCGGTCAGGACCCTCGCCTAAAAATCGCGCCACCGCGGCAAGCATGCGAGACTCACGCGCATGCTGATCCGCCCCGCCCGACCCGACGATGCCTTGCGCGTAGCCCACGTGCATGTGCGCGCATGGCAGGCGGGCTATCGCCATTTGCTGCCTGGCGACTACCTTGCACGGCTTGATCCGCGAGAACGCGCCCAGCACTACGACTTCGCCAATCAGGACATGCAACGCCCCAAGACCTTGGTGGTAGAAGAAGACGGCACCATCCACGGCTTCGCCACCACCGCGCCGGCCCGCGACGCGGACACCCCCGATGGCGGAGAACTGTGCGCGCTTTATGTGGATCCCGATGTGTGGGGGCGTGGCTTTGGCACAGCCCTGCTGTCCGCTGCCCGGCTTCGCCTGGCCGAGCGGGGATATCGTCACGCCGTGCTTTGGCTGCTGGCCGGCAACCAGCGGGCCGAGCGCCTTTACCGCGCAGATGGCTGGGCGCTCGATGGACAGACGCGCACGGAAAGCATCTGGGACGTCACCGTGGATGAAGTCCGCTATCGGCGACCACTCCTTGCGTAGACGACGAACCGCGCCGACCCATTGCGTCAGGTGACGCAGGAAGTCACCGCGACACCGCGGCGAGGCTGCCTTGCGCGGGCATGCCATCACATTGCAGGTCGATCGCTGCTTTAGGCAAAACAACCACTTCCACGCACTATCACCAGGTCTTCCGCGCTCGGCTGAGCAGTCTTTGACCACCCTGGCAGCGTCGGTTCTTTGGCGCACTTCCTGCTTGACGAGTTCAAACAGGCACTACGACTCGCACTCGCGAGTCATTCAAGCATTCAAGAAAAAAGCAGGCGCTCAGGAGGGGGCGGTGGCCACGCATAAAGACGGTGGGATCGAGATGGTTTCCAAACTGCCATGGCAGGCCGGCATCGTCCTCGGCGCAGCAGGCTATGTTGCCATGCGTTATGGACTGGGCTGGTGCATGACCACGTTTGGCGGTCCGGTCGGCCAGTCCCTGGGCACCTCGCTTGCCGATGGCGCCTACGCGCCCGCCGCCTGGTTGCTGTTGATCGCCTGCTGGCTCGCTGCGCTGATTTCCTTTATCGACAGCCGGCGCCGGCATCGCCTGCTTACCTCGCAAACCGGTTTGCGCAGCCTGAGCGCGATGGACTGGCGCGAATTCGAAATGCTGGTCGGCGAAGCATTCCGCCGCCAGGGTTACAAAGTGCGCGAGATCGGACTGGGCGGCGCGGATGGCGGCATCGACCTGATTTTGCACAAGGACAACACAACCGTCCTGGTGCAATGCAAGCAATGGCGCACCAAGTTGGTGGACGTGCGGGTGGTGCGGGAAATGTACGGCCTGCTCATGCATCACCGCGCCGACGCGGTGAAGATCGTCGCCATCGGCCATTACACCGACGACGCGCAATGTTTCGTGCATGGCAAGCCGATCGAACTGGTGTCTGGGGACGCCTTGCTGGCCATGGTGCGGGAATGCCAGGCGGCCGCATGCAAATAGCAAACGCCAGCCGCCTTGTAGGCCGGAATGACCATCGCCGTTTGCGGCGGCTTCCGCGGCTGGGATTTCACCCCAACGTGCCTTCGTCCTTGCCTACGGGTTGAACAATGCAGCCTGCCCACGCAGCACGCCCGCCTCATCGACCAGCTGCCACACCGTGCCATCATTGATCCAGAAACTGCGCTCCGATTTGCTGACACGCAATCCGCGATAGCCGGTCGAAAACCCCTGCTTGCTGACCTGGTCCAGAAACCGCTTCCTGTCCTCTACGTGTTGCGGCCGCGCGGACAGCCGCGACGGAAGCCGCAGCAGCTCGTCCCAGGAATATTCGAAGCAGCGCTGCGCGGCCAGGTTGCCATAGATAAACACCGGATCGGCGCGCGTGTCATGCGCCAGCAATCCGAACGGCGCCTCTTGATACAGCCAGCGCGCGCCCTGCTCATCGGTCAGGGCGGGATCGACCAGCGGTCGCTTGAGCCATCGTGCATAGCTGCCGGCGAGCAAGCGATAGAGCGATGAAGCGGAGGCAGGAATCGTCATGAGGGTGCATGCATGCAAAGATGATAGATACCGGCTGTGTACAGCACACGCATCGCTGCGTGAATTACAGATTCTTCAAGCGCGGATTAGGCCCGACCACCTGATGACTGTCGACCGGCACCTCGACCAGCATCGACGGACGATCCCGCCGGTAGGCTTCGCGCATGACGTCGCCGAGATTGCTCAAGTCTGGCGACATGCGGACACTCGACCATCCGCACGCACGCGCCATCGCGCCGAAATCGATCCGTTCCAGTTCGCCATGGTAGCGGCGCGCCGGCGTATCGGGCAGGACCTTGGCAAGCCCCTGCTCCACGATCCCGTAGTTGGCGTTGTCCAGCACGAACAATGTAAGGCCGAGTTGCCGGGCTTCGATCAGGCAGCCCCCGTAGAGGCGGAAGCAACCATCGCCGGAAAATACGAACACGTGCTTGCCGGGTGAAGCGATTTTTGCGCCCAACCCAAGTCCGTAGGCACCGCCCATGGCGGAACCGCGGTACAAGGAATAGATCCTTGCGTGCGGATGGGGGCGCTGCGTGACGTATTGGCGATCTTTGTAGGCCAGGCAAACGTCGTCGAACCCGAGGCTGTCCGGCTGCCATAGCTCATCCAGTTTTTCATAGAAGGCCACGATATCCACGGCGTTGCCGGGCCGATTGCCACGCGCGCCAATATTCAGATGCGTATAGCGCGGCGGCTCCTCGTTGCTGATGTGCGGATGCGCCTGGCACCAGAGAATCGTTTCGCGCAGGATCGCTTCGACGTCGCCAACGGTTTGCTGGAACTCGCCAACCACTTGGTGGCGAAAACTTCCGTGCAAGCTTCCGTAGAAATGCGCATTGGCCGTGATGTTCCACACCAGGCCAGCCTTCGGTTGCGCAAAATTGGTGGTGTACTCATCACCGCAGAAGCCGATGGCGATGAGCAGGTCATGCTCGTTCAAGCTATCCCAGAGTTCGGCAGCGCGATCGTTGCCGCCAAAGCCCAGATAGCCGTAGCCGTAAGCATTGTCGCGCGACACTGCATTGGCGCCATTGATGCTCCATACGACCGGCGCCTTGAGCACCTCACAGAGCCTTGAGGTGAGATAAGGCATGTCCCGATAACGCGGTGCCTCGTCGCCGGCCAGCACGACGATGCGGCCCTTTCTTCGCTGCGATAGATGCCGCTGCAAGAACGTGGCCGCGTTTTCATGCTCGGCCACACTCGGTCGGGGCGGCATGCACCGTTCCGAAGCCTGTGACGTCAGCTCCGACAACGCATCGGGTGGCAGCACCAGCACGACGGGCTTTGACTGCTTCAGCCGATCCCATGCCGCTGCGAGCTGCTCATCCAGCACATCGATGTCGTCCAGCACGAACGTGCCGTGCGGCAACTCGGCCATCAGCTGGCCGACCATGTTGCTGCCGGACTCCGTGCTGTCCTGCAGCGGCGCTTGATATGCCATGTCCGACGGCGTAGCCGCAATCAGGTAGACGGCCGGAATATTGTGCAGCTTCGCATCGCTCAAGCCGCACAGCAAAAGCTTGCTGGCCGCCCCGGTGGTCGCCGCCGCCGCGGCGATCTGGCCGGTGGCAAGGTAATGGCCAAGCGGCACAAAGCCGGCTGCATATTCGCCGATCGTAAAAAACTCGATCTGGCCGCCGCGCGTGCGATGCGGCACGTACGGCTCCATATGCTTCAACAAATGCACCAGGCCGCCACCTGTCACACCGGAGCAAACCTTGACGCCCCATTCCGTCATGGCATCGAGCAGACGCTCGTAGCCGATGCGTGGTTCGACAACAACCATGAGAAACCCCCTGCGACTTTCCATTGACAAGAGCAACAGCTGACCGCTCGAGCATCACGTCGAGCTCGAGGATGAAGTGGGTGGTGCGCGGCAAACCCCGCGATATCCGGTTTGCGCAAAAGCATTCATGCCGCGTACGTGCAATGGCACATGCATCTCGTGCGAGCGGTTTTCGCCATTGATGCTATGGCTGGCTAAGTACGATAAATAGGAACTACCGCACAAAAGAACCGTGAATTCCGTTTTTGTGTATATGTTTCCGCAAACGGCTTTTTTCGTTCACACCATCGTCACAACATCTGCAACGTAACAACGTAGGTCGGGTGAGCGAATGCGAACCCCGACATATGCACGATAAGCCACGTTGGAGTTCGGCGACGAGTTTTTTTATGTCGCCAAAGGGCGGATGCGCATTGAGCTGGAACAGCAAGTCATCCACCTGGGCGAAGGCGATTTCTTCACCGTCCCGCGTGGCGTTCGCCACAATCCCATTGCGGATGAAGAGTGTTGGATCATGCTGATCGAGCCGGCGTCGACCAAGCATACGGGCGATGAAATCATTCCGCAGACGCGCAGCTTGGACGAGCAACTGGCTTGAGCAGCGAACGGGGCTTTTCAAGCGTTGATTAGCCTGCCTGCACCGCGCAGCCGCCATTGCGCTTGACCATGTACATGCGCTCATCCGCGCGAATGCACAGCCCGTGCGATGTCTGCGCATCATCCGGAAACATCGCCAAACCAATGCTCGCACCGATCTGCAGGGCATGGCCATCGATCGACAGCGGCGTATCCAGCAACTGCTGTAGCGCGCTGGCGACATCGGCCGCCTCGTTGCGGGTGATCGGCCCTTCCAGCACTACTGAAAATTCATCGCCGCCGGTACGTGCCAGCGTGTCGATACGCCGCAGCCGTCCGTTGAACAGGCGCGCGACCTGCTGCAATACGGCATCGCCCACGTGGTGGCCCAGGGTGTCGTTCACCTGCTTGAAGCCGTCCAGGTCGATAGCCAGCATCGCCATGCGTGCCTGGCGTTGACGCGCGCGCTCGATCGCGCCGCTGATGCGGTCCTGGAACAGGCGGCGGTTCGGCAAACCCGTCAGTGGATCGTGCTGCGCAAGATGCTGATTGCGTTTTACCTGGCCTTCCAACAGCAGCAGGATCATGCCTATCGCAACCAGATACTTGGGCAGATTCCATACTTCGGCACCCACGTCGACCTTGGGCCAGTACAGGTCGAACAGCATGCCGACCGGAAACACCAGCGACCAGGCCAGCAAGCCCAGCGCCGTCACTACAAATCCGCCGGTCCTGCGCTGTTTCGAAAACGCAAATTGCAGGCAGCAAATGAAATAGGCCGCGAATAGCGGCAGCACGCCCATCAGGTCCGAGCCGTGCGCGGAGAACTGCCAGCGCAACAAGGCAATGGCCAGCGCGGTATTGATGCCCACGGTGATCCACCGCGTCGCCGGTCGCTCCGCATGCGGGGTAATGGCGACGATCGCGAGCGGCACCAGCGCAAACAGGCTCGCCGCTGCCACCATGACGCCGTTGGGCACCGACTGCAGCGACGTCAGCGACAGGTAGAACGTGTAGACGATCGACATGGTCCAGAACAACAGGCGGCTTTCCCACTGATGAAGCCGCGGATCCATGGACCAACAGAACAACGTAGCGCACCACACCAGTGCCGCAGTACCGACGATATCGGCAAGCACACCGCCCCATCCCGGCACGTCGAGGAACGAATAGGCGGCAAAATGCAGCTCAACGCAGATCCAGCCCGCCAGCCAAAGCCGCGTCATCATGTTGCCGGCGGGACGCGACACGGTTACGAACGCGTAGATCAGCAATCCAACCGCAAGCAGATCAGGAACTTCTTTCCAGGACATTCATTCGCCCACGCCAGTGGGAACCTCTCGTCGATCGTATTGCCATGGGCTATGCGACGTCCTTATCCCCTGAAACATCAAACCACCGGATCAATTCCCATGCATGACTCGTGCCGTCTTTGTCGTCCTGGAGAAATCCCGGTACGCCGGCACCAGCCGGGCGAACCGTGCATACCCCCTGGTCATCGCGGATAAGCAAAAACCTCCTTGCGTGAGACTCAGCATGGGATCGGCAGCCATCGGCAAATCTTTAGTCCGCACGCCTGCCGCATTCAGCTTATTCCTGCCCATTCACGCGCGCTTGTTTATCACAAGCGTCGTTTTAGATCGTGGCAAATTCTCGTTGACGGCGCGTGTCCAAGCGGTTTCGAAGCAGAACCGCCGGCGCAATGGTTCAACCCTAGCAGGACATCCCGATACACCGAAAAAGTTGGGGCTCGCGTTCGTTCTCCTCAACCCGATCTACGCCGTTTTCCTTGGCATAAAAAAACCGAGGGGTTTCCCCCTCGGCTTCTCTTCGAACGCACCCTTTACCGCTCAGTTCGATTCGGTGAACTGAATGTATGGCGAGGAACCGCCCACCCCACTGCAACTGCCCAGATTCAAGTTGTTGCTCTCACCGGTGCTGCCGTCGTTGGCAATGCAGGACGGTGCAGTGGTCGAGCCGTAAGTGGCGGCGTTCTTCACGGTGATCGAGGAGCCGCTGTTGAACTGGGCTTCCGATCCGCCGGCATTGCCGACCACGTTGAACTCAGACTGCTTCCAGACGGTGGCAATTTTCAGCGTGCTGTCGCTGGCGCTGATGCTGTAGGCAGTGGTGCCGTTGGTGAAGGTAACCTTGTCGCTGCCGCCCGAGGCGGCGGTGAAAGCCAGCTTTACGTTGCCCAGCTTCGTGGCCGCCACGTCCGGCGCGGTGGCGTAGCTGCTGTTCCGATAGCAATCGCCCGCACCGTCGCTACCCCAACCACTCGGGCAGCGGGTGCCGCCGTAGCCGATCAACCAGTACTGGAAGAACACCGCGGCAGAGCCCGTGGTCTCGTAATCGGGTGCATACACGGCTTGCTGCCACACGGTGCAACCGGAGTGGCCATTGCAAGCGGAGGTGGTCGAGGTGAATTGCGTATTGATCTGCAGCGAGTATTCGTTCGGGCCGAGAATGCCGCCGCCGCCATATGCGGCCACACCCACACCCGTTTCGGACGTTACGCCCGTCACCGAGGGAAAGCTGCCTGTGGTGCTCCTGATGAGCGATGAACCTGGCGCTTGCAACACGTAGTCGTTGCCATTGCCGGCGTCTTGCGCCAACTGCTGCTTCGCCTTGAGCGGCAGCACCGGATGCACTGCATGCTGGGTCAACTGCCTGCAGGCCACCTGCTGCCAGACGATGCTCGGGTAATTCGCCTGGAAACAACCTTCCGACGGCGTGGCAATCTGCGCGATATCATCACGCCAGGCCTGGCGTGCAACCGCTTCGATCGGACCCACCTGCTGATCGCTCTGCCCAAGAACGTCCACGGACGGCGCCGCAAACGCCGCGGGAACACAGGCAGCACTGACCAGACCAGCCAAAAGCGCGTACTTGAACTTAGCTTGCATGTTTTGATTCTCCCCAGAAGCAAAAGTGGCAATTCAGTTCGGCTCCGGACCATTCCGAGAGCCGCGGCACTACCAACAGCAACTGCTTCCATTCAGCACAACGACAAGCCTCGCGATCAAAGAGGCCCCACGACAAAAACACCTGGACGTAAAGCGCAATCACTTCGCCAAATCATTCCCACACATCTAAGACGTGCATGATGGCGGCGCCCCTACCTGCATCAGCGCGTGAATTTCGCGCTCGCAATTTTCTTGCACACAAACAGCCTCCGTCACCGCGTTGCGATCAACGCAGCCAAAAAACTCAACAAACACATTCCCCTCAGACCCTAAAGGCGCATTCGCATTGAGTCTCCTACGTGACCTTGCGCTTCGGACTCTCCCCAGAGACCGGATGCCTGGTTAGCGACTTGAGCATGCAGAGCCATATGTATAGGAAACGTGATACGAAACCGGACGTAAAACTTTGCGTCGCACCGCAAGTGCTTCTCCCTGGCAGAACATATTTTTTGCTTTGATATAGCCGGAAATATTGGCCTGCGGAGATAAGCAATGCGGCCTGCCGGGACTGCTGCGCCGATCACGCTTTTCGTGGCTGGCTGGGCAGAAGGCGAACCCAACGGCCCCTATCGTTGCGTGCCACGTGGAGGTTCGGCTTTTGCCCGCGCCCAACCTACAGAACTTGCGGTTCCAGCCGCTAGATAACGTAACGGCATTGGCAACCGGGGCGATGCATTGGCAGTCTCTCTGCTTCGCTGCCAGCAGTGATGCTCTCGGCGCAGTACGCTGAAGGCGTCGTACGATCAGGGGGAAGACGACATGTTTGCAGCATTCCGAAATGGCACGCCAGTGGAAGTCTGGCAGGCGCTGGTGCAGGAGGCATACGAACGAACCGGGCGGCGGCTCGACGAGTCGAGCGAGAGCTACCTGGTCTTTGTACTGCTGCGCTATCAGGCCGACAGTCAACTGTTGTCGCATGCGCAAGGCCTCGATTGGTTGCAGGCGCTGGAACTGGTAGGGCGCACCCGCGCGGACGCACTGCGCGACGTGGGCGATCGCTGCCTGCTGGTGGCTGGCTTGTTTCCCGGTGTGGCTGAACGGCGCCGGGTAAGCGTGGATTACTTCGTCAGCATCGGTCGCAGCGCCTATCAGGGCGTTGCCGACGCCACCCGGCAAGCCTATGCGGAACTGTACGAACAGCTGGCGCGCAGCTATCGCGAACTGGTGCGTACGCTGGATGCGATGCGGGCGTTGCCACGCTCCACCACGCCTGGGATCACGCACTGATGGCGCCATCGCCGTGCTCGCTCGTTACGCGGAGGTGATGCATACAAACACTTGCCTGCATTGCACCTGCGCAACATCCCATTCACGACCAGCCGACGGCCGTCACAGTGCAATGGCATGGCACCTCGCATAGGAGCCGGCCATGACCATTCTCGATACCCTCAAGAGCGAACATGAGACCTTGCGCAGCCTGTTCGCGCGGATCAACGCCACCACCGACGATCAAAAAGACCTCCGCGAAGATCTGCTCAAGCAAGTCGAAGAAGCACTGATCCCCCATTCCAGGTGGGAAGAAACCGTGTTCTACCCCGCCTTCAACAAGCGCGCCACGCACGACCAGCAACTGCTCTACGCGACGTCGATGGAGCAGCACCGCGTGGTGGAAAAAACCCTGCTGCCCGACGTCCATGCCGCCGGCTTCGACACCCGGCAGTTCGCCGGCTCCGCCAAAGTGCTTTCGCAGTTGATCGAAGAGCATGCACATGAAGAGGAAAACCTGCTGTTTCCCGTCGTGTCGCAACTGTTCAACCCGAGTGAGCTGACGGAAATGAATCAGCAGTATGCGCAGTGGAAGCAATCGTCCGCGGCCTCAGTCATGCGCGCGTTCGCCAAGTTCAAGACGGCTGCCAAGGCGGCCCTGCATCAGCCGCGGTCACCCGGGTAGATTGCAAGGAAAGCTCTTCTCGTCACGTATCGCGTGGCGGGATCATTCGAACGGCATGCACCAAGCACGCATTTTCATCATCACAGGATGACAGACCCCTCCCCTGCATCAGCAGGGGAGGACATGCACACGCCACAAATATCGAGAAGAAAAAGCACCCATCACGTCCACACCGCTGTCCGGACAACGTGGACGGCCGGCGTCGGTACATCAGCAAAACATCAAAGAATGGGCTGGGAATGCGGTTTTCCGTCATGCTCGCCTTCGGGCAGGACGGCCTCCGCCAACTCCATCAACGAGCAACCATTGCGGAACTGGATGTTTCTCGTGTCAGGTCCGCCATGAAGTTCGTTTCCCATGTTTTTCCGGCGTCGGCTGAGTACGCCTCTTCGAAGTGATACGTGTTGGCAGTCGCGCCGGAATAAATATCGCGAACCAGCACCGCATGTCCGTCGATGATGTCCTTGTTGTAAAACACGCCGCGCCCCTGCTTGAACTCGCCCACCATCGGCTTGCCAATCGTGCCGTCGTCTTTGCTGGCCCAATAGAGATTCCACTCATGCGTCTTTGCGTTGTACAGCCGCAAAGTAATGCCCTGCAAATGCTCTGTCGCGTTGCCGGCACTCAACTCCTCAAGATTGCCACCGCCGTCCCGGAGCTGGCGCGTGACCACCGTCCCGTTCCACTCGGCCCATGCATGGGAACCGCTCAGCGGGTGTTCCAGGCGCCTGATGTGCGTCTTGAAAGCACCGATACCGAAATCGAACTCATGCCCGTTGTTCTGTGCGTCATCGGACGGCTGGGCATGCGTTGCGACCGAGCCTGTCGCCAACAGCAGCGCGCCTATCACACAAGCTTTGCCAAGTTGATTGAGCATAGCCATGCGTCTCTCCCGCGAATTTGTTCGCGGTAGAAACTAGGCCAAAAAGTGGCTTGTAAAAATAGCCACTACGCTGCGATGTCATATGACCACTTTCATGCTTCGACCAACGCCAGCGCGTCCGCTCCCGCCACGATACGAAGCGGGCATGCCGGCTCATTGGCGGCGCGCCACACTGCCTCGGCCACATCCAGCGATTGTGTAACAGCCGTTGCCTTCTCCCATCCCGTGAAGACACTTTGCACCAGATCGGCATAAGGCTCCGGAAAACCAGCCTGCATCCGCGCACGCGCATTTTCGCCAAACCGAGTCTCCGGCGACCGCCCCGGCAACACCAGGTTCACGCGTACCTGGAACGCTTTCAATTCCAGCGCCAGCGATTCGGTAAACGCATTCACCGCCGCCTTGCTCGCGGTATAGACGGAAAGCAACGGCAACGACCGCAACGTCACGCTCGAGGTGACATTCACGATCACGCCCGCCTTGCGTCGACGGAACTGTGGCAGCACTGCTTGCGTCATGGCGATCGTCCCGAGCGTATTGGTCTCGAAGAGTTCGCGCGCGATATTCATCGGCGTGCCCTCGAGCGCGTTGAGCATGCCGATTCCTGCGTTATTGACCAGCACATCGATCGGGCCTGCCGTCTCCATGGCGTGGCGAATGCTGGCCGGGTCGGTGACATCCAGGGCAAGCACACGCAGACGTTCGGAACGGGGCAAAACGTCCGCGCGCGGCGTGCGCATGGTGGCGATAACTTTCCAATCGCGATCAAGGAAATACCGCGCGATTTCAAGGCCGAAGCCGGACGAACAGCCGGTGACCAGAACAGTCTTCATGGGGTTGCCTGTGATGGGTTGCGTACTGAGACGATAGGCCGTCGCAACAGGACTCACTACAATCGAGCGTCCAAGTTTCTTTTGCAGGAGTCCGGAAATGACCGACCCGCTGGCCGAGGTTGTCGCGCTGCTGCAGCCGAGCGCCCGGTATTCCAAAGTGGTCAGCGGCGCCGGCTGCTGGCGCGTTCGCCGAAGTGAGTTCGGGCAACCCTTTTACTGTGCGCTGCTGGAGGGAACGAGCTGCCTCACGATCGAGGGACATGAACCCCTCACGCTCAGGCCCGACGATTTTGTGCTGATCCCCGCGGCGCATCGCTTCACCATGACCAGCCTGGAACCGCCGGCAGCGGAAGCCCACGACGTGCCTCCCGTGGCGCTGCCCAGCGGCGAATTCAGGCTTGGCGCGCAAGGCATGCCACCCGATGTTCGACTGCTGATAGGCCACTGCGCTTTCGCTTCACCGGACGCCGCCTTGCTGGTTTCCCTGTTGCCGCAGCGCGTGCACGTGCGCGGCGAGAAGCGGCTGGCCGCGCTCGTGCAGCTGGTTGGCGATGAATCGCGCGCCCAGCGGCCCGCGCGCGAGGTGGTTCTCGCCCGCTTGGTGGAAGTGCTTTTTATCGAAGCATTGCGATCCACGGCGGGAATATCGGCATCACCAGGCCTGTTGCGCGGATTGGCCGATGCTCGACTGGCCACTGCGATACGTCGCATGCACGAAAGCCCGACCACGGCCTGGACGATCGCACGGCTCGCGAAAGAGTCCGCCCTTTCCCGCTCGGCGTTCTTCGAGCGATTCAACCGTGCCGTAGGTGTCGCGCCGATGGAATACCTGCTTGCCTGGCGCATGGCGCTGGCAAAGAACCTGTTGCGGCAGCATGACATGGGCGTTGCGGAAGTGGCCGAACGCGTTGGCTACAGCTCGGCCAGCACGTTCACCGTGGCCTTCGCACGCCATGTGGGCGTGACGCCAACGCGTTATGCGCGAGAGCAAGCGGCATAGCGCGCTATGGCTGGGACGATCCGTATCGCCATGCAAACAAGCATCACGCGGATGCCGTATCCGAATCCCATCGCCTGAGCTTTGAAAGCTCATGGCCAAGCCAAGATCGCATGGCCGGATCGCGCACTTCGAACAGATCGAACATGCCGAGCGCGCGCAAGACGGGCAGTTGCGCCACCAGCGTAGGTTCCACGCGTTTGCGTACCGATTCCGGCGTAGCCGGATCCAATAGCTGATGCGCACAAGCCACGAACGTTTCCAATGGCGATGGGCGGAATTCGGTATTCGACGCGGACAACTCGATCGCGGACATGAAGACATCCTCTCTGCATCAACGTGCCAGTAGGCTGGCCGGTGAACAGACAATCGCAACGGAATAAAAAATCCTCGACCGACACACAACGCTGCTCACGATCAGCCCAACGTTCATGTTAGGCGCAACGTTGACGCTACGTTCCGTCCGTATTTTCTTGCTCGGCGTATCACTGTCTGCATGGCATTCGCCGATATCTGCAAGGGCCATGCGAGCCGGATGAGTGAACGCGAACCCCAACCTTCCCGGGCGCCGAGATACCAACGCGAGGTTTGGGTTGAATCTCACCCCCACCTACCCCGGCGAAACGGGATGATTTCCGTCGCCAAGCGACACATTCGGGATTACCCTCTGCCCAGCGATCACTCGCACCGCATAAACGCAATCCGTCGTCGAACTTACAAAGCGTTCTCACTCAACGTGGAGCGCACGCTGCAAACCACGGAACCGGCTGACTCTTTGGCGCGATCTTTGCAACCCAACTCCATGCGACCGCCGCCGACCGGCAGAGGGAGAATATTGATGCTACGGCGCGGCCAAAAAAGCAGCTGTAACCGCTACTGGGGCGCCATGGTGCCCTTTTGGATTTGGCTCATGCCCATTTACGGCAGTTTTTCCGCAATCTTCCGTACTACGCGTGCATCGGTAGCGCCATCCGTTATTCGTAAAAATTAGCTTTCAGCTTACGGGCCACCTCCCCATGCCTGGTACCTACAACCTTTTGCTCGTCGCGGTCTCGCTGGTGGTGGCCACGCTCGCCTCATATACGGCGCTCGACCTGGCAAGCCGCATTTCGATGCTGAAGCACCCGGCGAGCCGCCATGCTTGGTTGGCTGGCGGCGCTACAGCCATGGGGGTGGGAATCTGGTCGATGCATTTCATCGGCATGCTCGCGTTTTCGCTGCCGATTCCACTCGGCTTCAATCCGGCCATTACCGGCTATTCGTTGCTGATTGCCATCTGTGTCTCATGGTTTGCGCTGCATGTCACCACTCGCGCGCGGCTCAGTTCGCGCGGCGTCGCGGCAGGCGGCGCGCTGATGGGCCTGGGCATTGCCGGCATGCATTACACCGGCATGGCCGCACTGCAGATGCAACCGGGTATCGACTATGAGCCGCTGCTGCTCGGGGCATCCATCGCGATTGCCATCGTGGCATCGACCGCCGCGTTATGGATCGCACGCATGCTGAGCAACATGCGGCAGCGGTACGCCGCCGCCAAGCGTGCGATGGCGGGACTGCTGATGGGCACGGCGATTACCGGCATGCACTACACCGGCATGGCCGCTGCCGATTTCATGCCGGGCTCGATCTGCGGTGCGGCCAATGGTGTCGACACGCAGTGGCTGGCGACAACCATCACACTGTTCACGCTGGCGATCCTCATCGTGACGCTGATCCTGTCTCGCTTCGACGTGCGCACGGCGTTGCTCGCCGGCTCGGTGACCAAGCTCAACGACCAGATCGTGCGCATGGTCAACCATGATGCCTTGACCGATCTGCCAAACCGCCGGGCGCTGGTGGAGCGCATCGAAACGGTCGTGCATAACGCCAAGCGCGCGCATGAAACCTTCGCCGTACTGTTCCTGGATATCGACGGTTTCAAAACCATCAACGATTCGCTCGGCCACTCGGTCGGCGATGAAGTGCTGAAGACATTCGCACGGCGGCTGCAGCAGTGCGTGCGCGAGGGCGATACCGTGGCCAGGCTCGGCGGTGACGAATTCGTCGTGCTGATGGAAAACCTCACCTCGCCGGACGAGGCACAGGACGTGGCGCAAAACGTTCTCGATAGCACGGAGCGCGGCCATTGGCGCGACGGACAGCCGTTCCAGGCCGTGCCGAGCATCGGCATTGCGATGTTTCCGCGCGACGGCGAAACTCCCGATGCCTTGCTGAAAAACGCAGACGCCGCCATGTATGAGGCCAAGCGCGCCGGACGCGCAACCTGGCGTTTTTTCGAGGCCAGCATGAATGTGGCGGCGATGCGTACGCTGCAGATCCAGAATGCGATCCGCGTAGCGCTTGATGAAGGTTATTTTTCGCTGCACTTCCAACCCAAGTTTTCCAGCAGCAACGAGCTGGCCGGCGCGGAAGCGCTGCTTCGCCTGAATCATCCCGAGCTTGGGCTGCTGACGCCGGCGGAGTTCATCCCCACCGCCGAACGCTCGGGCCTGATCGTGCCGATCGGGCAATGGGTGGTACGCGAGACATGCCGGCAGATCCAGCATTGGCAGGCACTGGGATTACCGGTGATCAAGGTGGCGGTGAACCTTTCGCCACGCCAGATGGCGCAGCCCGATCTTATCGAGACAATGGTCGAGATCGTGCGTGCCGAAGGCGTCCCCTGCGAGCAGATCATGTTCGAGATCACCGAAGCGGTCGCCATGCACGACGCCGCCAAGACTACCGAGATGATCCAGGCCTTTCAGCACGCCGGCTTCGAGATCGCCATCGACGATTTCGGCACTGGCTATTCCAGCCTTGCTTATCTTGAGCGCTTCCGCGTCAAGCAATTGAAGATCGACCGCCTTTTCACCTGCGGGCTGGATGCGCAAGGCCACGAAGGCCGGGCGATCGTTTCGGCCATTATCGCGCTCGCGCATTCCCTGAACATGGAAGTGGTAGCCGAAGGGGTGGAAACGACATCGCAGTTTTCAGAGCTGCAAGTGATGGCCTGCGACCAGATGCAAGGTTACCTGCTGGCCAGGCCGATGACGGGCGATGCGTTCGGCAGCTTGCTGGAACAGCAGATGGCACGCGTTTGACCCCATGCGCGGGTGCTTTTTCGTTGACCCCGGGTTTGCGCCGCTCGCTGTGCTCGCACCCCACCCCGGCCCCTGAGGTATCCGCAGGTTTTTTGCTCGTCATTGCGGCGAAGGCACGGCATGTTGCTGGCGGCGATTGAACACCACGGATGTTTCCACGCGCTGCACCACGGCATGGCGATTGAAGTGTTCGGAAATAATCACTTTCAAATGCTCCATGTCGCGCACCACGACGTGCACGATCAAGTCGGCGCGCCCGGATACGAGGAACACGCCGCGAACTTCCGGCACGGCCGCCGTGGCGTCGACGAAGCTATCGACCACGTCGATAGCCAGCTTGGCGAGCTGGACGAACAGCACTGCCTCCAGGACGAAGCCCATCGCCTGCAGATTGACCTCGGCATGGGCGCCCAATAAAACCCCACGTTCCCGCAGCAACTTGATGCGCTCATGGCAGCTTGATGGCGCAAGGCCAACTGCCGCGGCGATCTGTTTATTGGAAAGCCATGCATCCTTCGCCAAAAGGCCGAGGATGGCGAAATCTATTCGGTCCAGATCGGTATTGGCGGCCATGATTCCGAAATCAATTCGTTTGACGTCCTGGCAAGCCTAATATCATTCTAATTACATGACAAATAAACGAATATTTTTCATTCATAGCGCGATAGCCGCCTTGCTGCTGTCCTGCGCGGCTCCCGTCGCTCCCGCCCATGCCGCGGCCAGCCCATCCCTCCCCGCGCCCGGCGATGCCATCGGGCAACACTTGATATCGGCGGAACGAACGAGTTGGGAGCTGGCGATCAAGCGCGATGCCGCTGCCTACAAAGCCTTCCATGCACCGGATTTTTTTACCGTCACCGGCACCGGTGTGGTGCGCCGGGCACCGAGCGAAGCATCTGCCATGGACTCGCAGGTGCGCTTCGACCAGTGCGCGCTTTCCGGATTCGAAGTGCATTTCCTGGCTAAGAACGCGGCGCTGGTGACCTACCACGTCAACGCGTCGGGACTTGATCACGGCAAATCCTTCCACCTCGACAGCTACGCATCATCGCTGTGGCTGAAACGCGATGGCAGGTGGCTGAACGTGTTCTACCAGGCAACGCCTGCGCCCGCGACGTAACACCTATCCATGCAATCGCTTGTCGGCCACCCGGATATGCCGGGTTTTGCCCAGCAAGCTATGGACCAGCACGACTTCATGTGCCGGCCACACCACCGGTTCAATCGGTTGGAACGGCATTGCGGGCTGGTTATAGGCCAGGGTCATGTGCGGCGTAAACGAACCCTTGGTGTATTGATTGAGCGCAGCAGCATTCAGATGCACGGCCAATTGCTGGCGAAATGCGTGCAGGGCTTCATTGCCGTCACCGGACGTCAGCACGAAATCGCCATGGCTGCTGCGGTGGTTGAAGCTGCCGATCTGGTCGAAGCGAACGGTGAATGGATCTGCATCCAGATGCGCAAGCGCTTCGGCCGCTTGCGCGACGAGGCGAGGCGGCATCTCGGTGTAGTCACCGAGATGAAAAAGCGTGACATGCAGGCGGCCAGCTCCCACCGGCTTGCCATCCATGCGCCGCGCAGCAAGATGCCTGGCCGCAAAGGTTTCCAGGCGGGCAGCGTACGTGGCGTCGGGAAAGATGGCGAGAAACAGGCGATCCGTCGGGATGGCTTCATCGAAGCCGGGCAGCGATCCTTGGGTGGACATGTGGTGTTCCTTGCTACGTGTGCAACAGCGGGCGGATCACTTGCCAGGCAAACCTGCGCTAACCTCCCTCCCTTCGCATCATTATTGCCTTGCAGTCCATGCCATGAAACCCGAAGACCTGCAGCGGCTGGTAACCGTCGCGATTCCGTTCGGCAAATATCAAGGCCGGCTGATTGCCGACCTGCCCAGCGCCTATCTTTCCTGGTTTGCCCGCAAAGGTTTTCCACGCGGCGACCTGGGCAACTTGCTGGCCTTGATGCTCGAGCTTGACCACAATGGCTTGCGATCGCTGCTCGATCCATTGCGCAAGCGCCCCGCGTAAGCCGGGATACCAATCCCAGCATGCCGGCGGCCAGCGCACTCGCCGCCATTTCAAAATGCGTTGGCGTGCCGTTTATTCAGCGGCTAATGACTTGAGCAATTGCTGGCGCCCGTCCTTCAATATCTCATCAGCCAGAGCGGGATCAGACGCAGCCACCGCGCGCGACAACATCAGCGCGCCGGCCATCTGACAGAACAACACGATGGCCTTTGTTCGTTTCGCTTGGGCATCCTCGCCCTTGATCACATTCGCCAGCTGATCGAAATTCCATGCCAAGCCATGCGCATACGATTGCTGGGCTTCCTCGCCGAGCCGTCGAACATCGCCCGCGAACGCAGTCAGTGGACAACCTGCCTGGATGTTCGCCAGGTGTTCGGAGGACAGATACCACTCGACATGCCGGGCTATCGGGTCGCCCTCCGCATCGTCGGATGGATCGATGCTGCCGACAAGCAAGGCCGCGCCGTCTTCCAACGCCTTCTGCATGACCGCGGCAACCAGCGCATCCTTCGATTCGAAGTGGTTGTAGAAGCCGCCCTGGGTGAAACCCGCGGCCTTGGTCAGCTCGCTCAGTCCAACGTCGGCCACGCCGCGCTCGCGGAAGAGCTTTTCCGCAGCGGCAACGATAGCCCGTTTATTTTCAATAGCTTGCTTCTTAGAAACGCCCATACGCTTGCTCCTGCCTCCCGGTGCCAGCCTGGGTCGCCCGAATCACGATGGTGATTGCCATTGACAACAGGGCGGCGGCGCCTCATCTTAGCGCACGTCAATGGTGATCACCATTGTGACTTGAATCCTGCGCCCGGCCGCAAAACGCCCGGCTCGGCCATCGCTTAACCCACCTTAGGAGCATGCTCATGAAACTCACTGGCAATACCATCTTCATTACCGGCGGCGGTTCGGGTATCGGCCGCGGGCTGGCCGAGGCGCTGCACAAGCGCGGCAACAAGGTCATCATTGCCGGCCGGCGCCGCAGCCATCTTGATGCGGTGACCGCAGCCAACCCGGGCATGGAAGCTGTCGAACTC
This sequence comes from Dyella sp., assembly GCF_036746095.1. Classification (NCBI taxonomy): domain Bacteria; kingdom Pseudomonadati; phylum Pseudomonadota; class Gammaproteobacteria; order Lysobacterales; family Rhodanobacteraceae; genus Dyella; species Dyella sp. Next base: position 11,092 of record NZ_DAIOEU010000007.1, on the reverse strand, counting down.
GACATCACCGATCCGGCCAGCATCGATCGCGTGGCGAAAACATTGATCGCTGATTACCCCGAACTGAATGTGCTGGTCAACAATGCAGGCATCATGCAGCCTGATGCGGTGGCAGGAAAAATCGACGACGCGTTGTTGACGTCGACCATGTCGACCAACGTATTGGGCCCGATCCGCATGACCTCCGCACTGATCGAGCACCTGAAGACCAAGAACGACGCGATCGTGGCGTACACCAGCTCCGTGCTTGCCTTCGTACCGCTCGCGGTGACCGGCATCTATTCGGCAACCAAGGCCGCGCTTCACTCTTACGTGTTATCGCAACGCTTCATGCTGCGCCACACCGGCGTGCGTGTACTGGAGATCGCGCCGCCATGGGTGCGCACGGAACTGATGAACAGCCAGGAGGCTGAGCAGGCCATGCCGCTTGATCAGTTCATTGCCGAGACGATGGACGTGCTTGGAACGGACGCGGATGAAATTCTGGTGGAAGGCGCCAAGCAGTTCCGCGCCAATGTGGGGCCGAGTGAGCATGGCTTTGTGAATGGTTTCAATGAGCAGGCGCTGGCATTGTTCGGTGGAGCTCGCGCTGCTGGCTAATGGCTAGTAGGTCGTTACGATAACCTTTGTGCTGCCTCATCGTCATCCCGACGAACAAATGCCGGAATGAGGATGAGGCGCGCCAGGACTTTCTTCGGCAGGTAGTTTTCCTGACCTCAATAAGAAAACGATAACGAACTCATCCACGTCAGCGATGGCGGCTGTTTCGGTGCCGGAATCGGATTGACCGTGTAGCTGAGCTGGTTGGAAAGATAAACACCGCGCGTCACGCGGAAAACGTAGGACAGCGCATAGTTGCGGCTGAAGTCCACGGCGGTAACGCCCTGCCCCTGTTGCATCCGCTCGAAGGAGCGGCTCAGCCGATCGAAGGTATAACCCAATGCAACCACGTCGTCGGGCCTTCCCGCTGGCCCCAGAAAGTAGAGCGTAACGCCCACGTCGCCGGCATAGACATTCCGGTCCGGTGGTGCGTAGTCGGCTTTCGTATTGATGTAAAACCCACGGTACGGTTGCGTGGCATCGACCTGCAGCAACTGATAATCGCCGACCAGGTAATAGGCGTAATTATTATGGGCGTAGCCACCGTGGAAATCGGGGAAATGGCTATCGTTGAACATCACGCCCTGGCGCAGCCACATCATGCTTTTTTGAGGCGCGGCGTCCGTCAGGTAACCCAGTTCGTTGATGTACAGCGCCTTGGCTCCCGGGATATGCCACTTCAAGCCCAGGAAATTATTCTTGTCCCAATCCGCTTGGGGCCCCTTCGGATCCACGCTGCGCGTGACGCCGAAGCGCTCGTAAAAATGCTTGTTGCGCGAAGCCAGCCGCAAATTGATCTGGGGCGCGGTCTTGTTGAAGATGAAGCCAACCTCGTAGGGAATGGAACTGCCGACACCGGCCGGCGACGTTGTCGAATTGGTACCTAGCGAAAAGCCATAAAACTGATTGCCGAGTTCTTCAAAACCATATTGCAGCTGCGTACGCCCATCATTGAATCGCTGGCTGATATAGAAACTGTTGATGGCGAAGCCGGTGGGATTTTCTCCGGCATACGAAAACCATTGCACGTTCGCATTGAACACCCATTGTGCCGCGCCGGCGAAACCGAGCCGGGAGAGATCGTAAGTAGCGGTGACAAACGAACCGGAGCGGTAAGTGGGATTCTGACCAATATAAAGCTGTGGGTGGGCGCCATGATTCAACCAATCAAAGGTGCCACCCACGCTGGTGCCGCCTTGAATCAGCCAGCCATGATCCGCCAGGCTTTCGCGAAGCTTGCCCAACTCCGGCGACATGGTTTCACACGTGCTGATCGCAGGGCTGGTTGTGCCCTGCGGCTGCAGGCCGTCATACCGGTGGCATGGAATGACATCGGTACCCATGCTTGCGCCAGATGGATCTGTCGCCGCTATCAGCGTTGCGCGCGCGGTATTGCCGATGGCCGACAAGGCCAGCAACAAACTTCCCGCCAAGACGAGTGCAATACGATTGAAAATTGGAGACATGACAGTCTCTCGCGCCCGTTTATTCAACGGGCGACAAAGCTCACAGGGTTGTCGTGGGGAAGCTAGGCTTGCTGATTAACGTAGTCGCGCGAGCGGCACATATACAGTGCCAGATGGCATATCCAGTTCACTAAAACGAACTCAACACTTTGTCGCCTTGCCGTAACCGCATGTCCGTCACGCCGACGGCCCTGTGGCCTGCGAACAGACAGGGCTGGTGACGACGGCGATGCTTATTCAATGTTGCCTTAATACTTCGCCGGAGCGACGACTCGGTAGTGTTGAGTTTGCCGGCAAAAATGTAGGCATCCGATAAGCACGGGTGCTTGTTTAGAGCACAGAACATTTTCCCCGGACCGCAATGGACGAAAGCCGGGACGACGAATCGGCAGCACTGAATTGTCGGGAAAAATTTTGGAGCCTTACCCCACCCGTGCCAACCCAGTTCATTCGGTCTTGAGCACGACCACCGTGTCATTCGGATCAAGCGGCTTGCCCCGCAGCTGCAGATCAAGCGCACTGCCCTTTTGCGTGAATTTCAGCGGCGCATGCTTCGGATCGGCCAGGAAATAAGCCTGCTTGACCTGCGCAGTGACATGAGCCAGGTGGAATGTTTCGCCTGGCCAGGTCAACAAGTGAATGTAGATTTTTCCCGGCTTCGTGGTTGCGCGCCAATCCCATGCCGGTATCCACTTTGGCTTGTTATCGCCAACGGTCTTTTCGGTGGCCGAAAACGTTCCATGATTGCCAGGGAACGGCGTGGGCCCGGTGCCGTAAATCGATTCGCCATTCACATCGAGCCACTTGCCGATGGCCTGCAAGCGCTCCGCTTCCGGCGCGGGAATCACGCCTTGCGCGTCAGGCCCGACATTGAGCAGCAGATTGCCGCCCTTGCTCGCAACGTCAACCAGCGTACGCAGCAACTCCTGCGTCGATTTGAAATTCGTGTCGTTCGATTTGTAGCCCCAGGTGTCGTTGATCGTCATGCAGGTTTCCCAATCGCGACCTGGGTAACCTTGCGCGGGAACATTCTGCTCGGGTGTTTCGGTATCGCCGTTGTAGCCGCCGCCGAGACGGTTGTTCCAGATCAGGTTCGGATGCTGGTTGAGCAGCGCGACGATCTCCGAAGCAAGCTGCGGCGTCATGTCGGCCGTGGGCGTGTCAAACCAAATGATCGCCGGTGACGGCTGATAGTTGCTCAGCAACTCTTTCAACTGAGGAATGGCCTTGGTATGCAGATACTCGGCAAAGTCGCCTTGCTGGGCCTTGTCCCAACGGCCGTTATGCAACTTGTCGTACGTCATCGTGGCGCCGCCGGGCGCCGTCCAGTCCTGATCCTGCGAATAATAGAACCCCAGCTTGATCCCCTGCTTTTGCGCTTCCTTGGCAAGCGCCTTCAACGGATCGCGCTTGAACGGCGTGGCATCCACGATATTGAAAGGATTCGCCTTCGAATCGAACATCGCAAAGCCATCGTGATGCTTCGCGGTAATGACGATGTATTTCATGCCCGCCGCTTTTGCCAACGCAACCCAGGCGTGCGCATCGAACTTGGTGGGATTGAACCGCGATGCCAGCTTCTTGTAATCCGAAACGGGAATCCTCGCGTTGTACATGATCCATTCGCCGATCCCATCGACCGGCTTGCCGTTCCATACGCCGGCCGGCTCGGCATACAGCCCCCAATGAATGAACATGCCGAAGCGCGCCTGCCGCCACCAGCCCATGCGTGCGTCGCGCTGCGCGGGCGTCTCGGTGTCCTGCACCGCGGGAACGGGATGCGCCGATGGGGCCTGCGTAGCTCCCACAGCAGCGGATGAGGCCGCCAGCGCCGAAGCCAGTGATACGGCGTAAATCAGCGATTTCATTGCATATATCCCCTTCGTGGTCTGCCTCTCCGCATGGGACGGGCGACATGGCTCGAAACGCATGCGCCACCTAGATTCATATTTGAACCTATTTTTCAAATAGGAAACATTCAAGCTGCGGTGCAACATTCGGCGTGAACCCGTCCGTCGTCATCCCGGTCCACAGATGGCTATCTGCGAAGGAAGGAATGTGCGTGGGCCCATGTAGGTCTACGGCAACTCATACGCCGTCATTCCTGCGAAAGCCCACTACTGTCCGAGGAAATTTTCGCCGTTCTTGCAGGAAAACTAAAACGACGTCATTCCAGCGAAAGCTGGAATCCAGCGACTTGAAAATCTGCAAAGGCACTGGATTCCAGCTTTCGCTGGAATGACGAGCTGATGGCACTGAATTTCCATGGGAAATTTTCGATGCAGGGTGCTATGCCCGCGCATTTCTGAAGAACTTCATTTTCCCCGGACAGCAGTGCGAAAGCCGGAATGACTGCCCTAGGGAATACGGCGATTTCGAGTCTTGCCCTCGATAGAAGAACACCAGATTGCGTCATATCCACATCTTGCTGCGGCTTCGCAAAACCCGAGCCGGACACTAGCGGGAAGGCCGGGACCACACTGTATTAAGGCAACACTGATTAAGTATCACAGCAAGTGTTGTGATGTTTCCCCATGTGGCAAACGTACTTCGCATTGCCCATCCCATTCCGACCACACCTCGCCAGCACGTTCATGATAACGGCAGCAACGCCTCCCATGTGGCGCCAGTAACATTGGAAGCCTTCAAAACACCCGCTAGCATCCCCTTTCGAGCACGATGCTCCATAAACCCAAAGGGGAAACAGATGCTATCGATCCGCAAAGCGGTTCTCGTCGCCTTGTGCCTATACCCGCTAGGTGTTCTTGCCGCCGATCAAGCGCCCAACTTCGACAGCGCCGATGGGCAGTATCTGGATTGGCTGGATCGCAGCGTCAAACCGGGTGTCGACTTTTTTCATTTCGCCAATGGCGGCTGGCTCAGGGCCAACCCGATTCCGCCGGACCGCTCCGAATGGGGTGCGTATGTGGCGGTCGACCTGCAGAACCAGCGGTTTATCCATGACATGGTCGAGAAGGCCAGTCAGAACACCAAGGCGGCGCCGGGCAGCGTCGAACAAAAGGTGGGTGATTTCTACGCCAGCGGCATGGACGAAAACACCATCAACGGTGCGGGTATCAAGCCCCTGCAGCCGGAACTGGATCGCATAGCCAAGCTCAGCACGATCGAGCAACTGCCGGACGAATTTGCCCATCTGCAGACCATCGGCGTCAATGCCCCGCTGGCGGTGATGCAGATGCAGGATTACCAGGACAGCAGCAAGGTGATCGCCGCCGCCACGCAAGCCGGGCTTGGCCTCCCCGATCGGGATTTCTACGTGCAAAGCGGCCATGCCAGCGAGAACATCCGCACGGCGTACGTGCAGCACATCGCGCGCATCTTCCAATTGCTTGGCGACAAGCCCGCGCTGGCTGAAACCGAAGCAAAGTCCGTGATGGCCCTGGAAACCAGCCTTGCGAAAGGCTCCATGACCGACGTGGCGATGCGCGATCCGAAAGCCATCTACCATCCGATGGAAGTTGCCAGCATCAACGCGCTCGCTCCGCGCCTGCATTGGCAGAGCCTGATGGCCGGCATTGGCCATCCGGAAATCCGCAGCCTCAACGTGGCTACGCCGGATTTCTTCAAGACCGTGAACATGGAGCTGGCGCACACCTCTCTCAACGACTGGAAAACGTACTTGCGTTGGCAGCTGGTGCAAACCTATGCGCCCTATCTGTCGCAGCCATTTGTGGATGAGCACTTCCGCATGTCCTCGGTGCTGAGCGGCGAAAAACAACAAAGGCCACGCTGGCAACGCGTCTTGCGCGCAGAGGATTTCGCCCTCGGCTTTGCCATCGGCAAGATGTATGTGGACCAGAAGTTTCCGCCTTCCTACAAAGTGGCGGCAACGCAGATGGTCAACCAGATCCGCGAGGCGATGCGCGAAGACCTCAGGACACTCGCATGGATGACACCGGCAACGCGCGAGGCGGCGATCAAGAAGCTCGACATGATGGAACTGCGCGTGGGCTACCCGGACAAGTGGCGCGACTACTCCGCTCTGCAGATCGATCGCGGCCCCTATGTGCTCAACGTCATGCGCGCCATGACGTTCGAAGATCGGCGCGAATTGGCGAAAATCGGCAAGCCGGTCGACCGCAGCGATTGGGACATGACGCCGCAGACGGTCAATGCCTACTACGACCCGTCGATGAACAATCTCAATATTCCCGCTGGCGTGCTGCAGCCGCCGCTGTACGAGCCATCCTGGCCTGACGCGGTGAACTACGGCAACACCGGCGCCACCATCGGCCATGAAATGACCCACGGCTTCGACGACCAGGGCGCCCAGTTCGATGGACATGGCAACTTGAAGAATTGGTGGGCGCCCTCGGATCTGAAGAAATTCCAGGCCGCAGTAAAGTGCATCGCCGATCAATATTCGCAATACACCGTTGCCGATGGCGTGCACGTGCAAGGCAAACTGGTCACCGGCGAAGCGATTGCCGACCAGGGCGGCCTGATCCTGGCGCTGCACGCATTCCACGCCCAACCGGCCTTCGCGCAGGCCAAGACGATCGACGGCTTCACGCCTGACCAGCAATTCTTTATTGCCTACGGCCATTCCTGGGCCATGGCGACGCGCCCGGAAACAGCCAAGACGCGCGTCACCACCGATCCGCATCCGCCGGAGATTTATCGCACCAATGGTGTGTTGGCCAACATGCCGGAATTCGAAAAGGCATTCGGGGTTGTGCCACCCAGTCCCATGATCAAAGCAAACCGCTGCGTCATTTGGTGAAGCAACAACGCAGGTTGGGGCGAGGCACAGCCGAACCCCAACATGGCCCACACCCCACGACGTTGGGGTTCGCGTTCCGCTCCCCAACCTTCGCGCCCGTGCATGTCGCACTGTTGCGTACCACGTAGGCTTATGCCAACGCCTCAAAGCACTCGTCTCTGACAGATAGTGCGAGACGTTTTATGCGAAGGTGCGACTGTCGGGCGTGCCCATCCGCTGCGGTGATTGCGACACGCCCGACATGAGTGAAGTAACGCGGATCGCCCGAGTAGCAGCTCAGACGATCCGCTGGCCACCACCAACTAAATCGGAGAGTTGATCATGGTTACGCTCGATCATACGGCACCTGCACATCTTCGTGCTCCCACCTCGGTGCATTTCCCCTACTTCACCGCTGCGCAAGCTGCGCGACGTCGAGCCAAAGTGGGCATTCGTCAAAACGGAAGCAGCTGATTCCGACAAAACGAGCAGGATTTTGTCCTGAAGCCCTTCACGCCGCGCGCAATACGCGGCGTGACCTAAGCGCGTGGAGAACACCATGGAAGACATGCACGGCGGCCGCTGCGGGCCGCAACTCTATCTATTGTCCGAAGAAGGCTACGAAAGCTTGAAACACCTGCAGGACATGCTCGCCCTGATGGCGCTCATCACCTATAACGAAGAACACGTGGCGAATGGCGACCTCATGATGGCCATTGGCCGCGCCGAACTCTATTTCATTTTTCAGGCGATCAACATGCAGCTCGACGATGTGCTGGAGCGGTTGGGCAATGAAAATTGGCTTGGCGTCATGAGCCATGTGTTGCAGTAGCCCACAAGCCGCTTCACCGCGTAGGACGGGATGAAATCGCTGTACCGAGGGCTGCCATAAAGCCTGAGGCGACTCCCGCCCACCGGCCTTGCTATGCTGGGCCCGTACGGCGCGGGGGCGCCGCTTATCAGGGAGGTGACACCATGGCAACACGATCCAGGGGACCTGCGGCCGGCTTTGGCTGGCTCAGCAGGGGTATCAGCGCGAGTTTCCGCCATCCAAAACCACTCTTCGGCGGGGCATTCTTGGTCGTGCTGGCGGCATTGGTGCCGGCGCTCATTACAATGCCCATGCAATTTTATGTGATGTATTCGGGCACACCGCCGCATATGGCTACTCTCGCCGGCATTGCGGCGATATCCATGCTGCTTGGCCTGCTTGTTTTGCCGATCTACGCCGGCTACTTGCAAGTGGTCGACACGGCAGAGGCTGGGCGACCCGCCCGGGCACGCGATGTAGTCAAGCCTTTTCGGGAGGGCAAGGCGCTGCGCGTGATCGGCTATGGCATCGTCATGGCCGTCATTTACCTCGCAATCTTCGCTCTTATCTTCGTGTCGACGGGAAGCGGCGTCGGCCACTGGTATCTGGAAGCCTTGACCGCGCAAGCCAACCATCTGCCGCCGCCAACCACGCTGCCCGAAGGATTCTGGAGAACGATGTTGCTTGCGGCGCTGTTCGGCATTTTCATGATGGGGTTCTATGCAATAGGCCTTGGCCAGGTCACCCTCCGCAATCGTGGCGTATTCGGCGCCGTCAGCGACGGCGTGATCGGCGCATTGAAGAACCTGCTACCGCTGCTCATGCTGGTCGTGGGTCTTCTGGTTGTATGGGTCGGCATCGTGATCTGCTTTGTGATCGCCGCCATGGTGATCGCCCTGCTTGGCAAGCTGGCCGGAGCGTGGCTAGCGCTAGTGCTGGTCATCCCGCTCTACATCGCCTTGTTGCTCGCAATGTTTATGATGATGTTCGGCGTGATGTATCACCTGTGGCGCGATGTGTGCGGTGACGACATGGACGTGGATACGGCTGCAGCCATTGCCGTTTGACCGGGTGTATCCGTTCGCATCTGCAAGGCCATGATTGCTGTAAAAAACGAGGCCGAAGGTAGTTTACCTTCGGCCTTTATATATCGGTCCAAGCTCGTCAGAAATACCATATATTGTATATCTTTTGCTTTATCGATGGCTCGACGCAAAGATGTGGGTGGCCGAAATCAAACGTAAGATACCCAATGGCCGCTCTGCTGCATCAAGCAGGCAAATCAGCACCTGGACCCCGATCCTCGACGAACTCTCCAGACGCCACCATTTTCAGGATCAGCTCGTGCACTTGCTGAGCATCAGCTTCCAATCCGCCAAGGCTCACGTTCAAAGCTGAAAAACCCATCGCCTCGTTTGCGCGGACGACCGCCCGCTTGGCGGGAGACAGGCGCTGCAACCACTGCAATGGATCACGCAACTCAAGACAAATGAAATCGACACTCATGATGGATCGCAGGTAGGCACCGGTAATTTCCGACCATGGGATAACGCCGACTCCAAGTGTTCGATCGAAGATACCCTGCTCATCCATAACCAAGCGTGGCCGGGCATCTAACAGCTGCCATAAAAACAGCGGAATGCAGGCTCCGAACAGTACGATGTTTGCCCAGCCAAGCCACGCCTCGGTCGCGGCGTCGAACGCCACCATGAAGGCTCCCGCGAAGACGAAACCCACAGCAACAAGTAGTAGCAAAGCGTACTTGAGCCTTGAGGCATTGATGACGATGGGACTCATGAAAAAGTGACCTTTATCGATATCAGGACGACAGCGCCGCGGCAGGCTGCATCGGTTTCGCCAGCAAGCTGTTTATTTCGTTCGCCAGATCGTTAAGCGTGTCATCGTCGTAGCCGTCGTGGGCATAAGCCACCTTGCCATCGCGATCGATCAGCCAAGTGCGCGGTATGGTCTTTATCGCGTATGACTTCGATACCGGTGCCTGGCCGAAGGTATAAATCAAACCAGGCGCTATCTTCGGCAGCGCGTGGCTTAGCCTAAGAAAGGTATCGTGGTCGTCTACGTCGACAGCAACGACCTGCAATTTTTCGGGGCTGATAAGCTTTTGGATACCCGCAAGCACGGTCAGTTCCTTCTGGCAGTATCCGCACCAGGATGCCCAGAACGCGATCACCACGACCTTGCCATGCATGTCGCTCGCAAGGACGCTATCACCTCCGCGCGTTTTACCCAGAAAGTCAGGCGGCGTATCGCCCACCGCCACACCGGCCTGCGCCGCCGACGCGGGCAACAAGAACAGTATCGCCAATAGATAGCGCCTAAGAAACATCTGCATGTTTTCCCCTGTATTCACATCCAGCCACAGCTATCGTAAAGCGCCGTTAACTGTCATAACAATAACAGGCCACATCGCTACAGCCACAGTGACATCCGTCGCGATGGGAAAAGTCATTGAAGCGGGAGGGAGCAACGCGGCACGCCATTTCGCCATCAACAACACGGCCTAGGCAAGCGCTGACGTCAGCGCCATGATCCCCCCGCTCTGGTACTTAGCGAGCGTGCCAATGACGTTATTGGTCCATTCTTGTCGCAGTTCGGGCAACTGCTGGAACTCGACTGCGAAGGAACGGCGAAATCCGCCATTTCCGCAACGTGACCAACGTTGTGCCGCGCGTAGACTTTGAGCACTTCCCAAAGACCCAGTTGGGAACGTCAAAATGGAATTGCTTGATGACGCGCTGGTCTCTAAGGAAGCCGCCATTTTTCAAAGATCCTTCGCCGCCTGAAAGTACGCATTTATATCAATGATGCAGGGAAGGCGATCCTCTGATAATTTCGGCAAAGCCAATTGGTATTGAGTGCGGCCTGCTCGCGCCACTCGAAGGTTGATGCGGAACTGAAAATAACCATGCGCGACATAGGTCAATCCGGCATCGTTTCCTCTTGCCAACCACCCTAACGGAAGGAACTACATGAAAATCTTTTTCCGCGTCGCCCTGCCACTATTACTGATCAGCACAAGCGCTAGCGCCATAGTTATACGTCACGATCAACCCGATGCACGCTACCGCGTCAACCCGCAATCCACCCCTGCGCTGGCCGATCTGCCCGACGAAGGCCACGGCACCTTGATTGCCCCACGCTGGGTCATCACCGCCGCGCATGCGGTGAACATGATGCAGATGATGCCCGAAGAACATTTCGTGACCATCAACGGAAAGCGGCGCGCGGTGAGCCGCATAGTTGTCTACCCCGACTACCCCGCCGCGCGAGACGCTTGGCAGCAGATGTTCAAGCAAGTCAAAACCACCAAACCCGACGCGTTCATGCATCAGTACATGGCTGCGATGGCTGCCATGCACGACATTGCCCTGCTGGAACTTGCCGAGCCGGTCACCGATGTTGCGCCGATGCCGATCGATCGCGGCAACGCCAAGCCCGGCATGCTGAGCACGGTCTACGGCGCAGGCGCCA